>CAILXB010000214.1 GCA_903838025.1 uncultured Chlorobiaceae bacterium | reverse complement strand
GTGACGTGGTGATCTGGTAGGCATCTTCGGGAGGTGCAACCATCGGATCTTCAAGCACTCCGCACTCAATGCTGATACCCCAGATATTTTCATCTATGGAGTAGGGGTTTTTCTTGGTAGCAGAGACCTGGATGTTGTGCTCGAGGGCGTAGGCAATTTCAGCCTCCCTTGAGGTGAACTCCCATTCACGCAGGGGAGCAAGGACCTTGAGGTGAGGGGCAAGGGAGGCAAAGGTCACTTCAAAGCGAACCTGGTCATTCCCTTTTCCTGTGCAGCCGTGGGCGAGCATGGTGCATCCTTCGGCGAGGGCGGTATCAACAATCGCTTTTGCAAGCAGGGGGCGTCCAAGAGCGGTCGCAAGCGGATAGACATCCTCATAGAGGGCACCAGCCTTGAGTGCGCGCCAGATGTACTCTTCAACAAACTCTTTGCGCAAATCAAGAAACTGGAATTTTGAGGCTCCTGTGGAGATTGCCTTCGATTCGAGGTTTTCAATCTCTTTTTGCTGGCCAAGATTGCCGGTTACGGCAACAATTTCGGCATCATATTTGTCTTTCAGCCATTTAATCATAATGGAGGTATCGAGTCCACCGGAATAGGCTATTGCAATTTTTTCCTTGCTCATGGTGTGTAGTGAATTATCAGTTTTTGGAAAGATTTTTATGAATATAGGATTTCAGGGCAGAAATGTGCAGCACTGAGGTGGGAAGAACAAGAAGCGTGTCATCTCCCGCTATGGTACCAAGAATGAGCGGGCTTTTGAGTTGATCGAGCCAGGAGCCTACGCCGTGGGCCCTGCCGGGAAGTGTCATAATAATGATCGCGGTTTCATTGGAATTGATTGAAAGCACCTCAATACCGACAAGCCCCTTGATAATTTTGTCGGCATCATCATCCGCCAGAACCATTTTATAGTTTCCGTTTGTTCTCGAACGGATAATGCCGAGTTCGGCGCAATCACGCGAAAGGGTTGCCTGTGCAACCACCATACCGGCATCATGGAGCAGTTGCAGAAGGTCATGTTGGTTGCCAACATTGTGCTGGTGAAGAATTTCCCTGATTTTCAGTTGCCGTGCATACTTGTTCATTCTCCCTTCACCCCTCAACTCCTTATTTTTCTGGCGGCATTCAACAGCCGGTGGGTCAGGTGAAATTTCCTGTACTCTTCGTGGTTCAGGAGTTTTACAAGAAGTGCTTTCTGAACATGCAGCCGGTTTTCGGCTTCATCAAGAATGATGGAGTGTGGCCCGTCCATCACCTCAGCACTTATTTCCTGACCACGGTGCGCGGGCATACAGTGCATGACCACCGCACCGGGTTTTGCCTCTGCAAGCAGAGCCCGGTTGATCTGAAAGGGAGAGAATATCCGGAGGCGTTCCTCGATCTCTTTCTCCTTCCCCATACTGGTCCAGACATCGGTATAGAGCACATCAGCGTTGGCGGCGGCCTCTTTCGGGTCGTGTAAAATTTCGATGCGGCTTATCCCTTTCTGACGGGCGGAATTGAGTACTCCTTCGTTTGGCATGTACCCTTCCGGGCAGGCAAGCACAAAGTGAAAGGGGAGCAGCCCGGCCAGTTCTATCCATGAATTGGCTACATTGTTGCCATCCCCGACAAAGACCACTTTGATACCCTCATGCCACAACGATTTTTCGTAAAGCGTGAATGCGTCAGCCAGTATCTGGCAGGGGTGCGACAGATCAGTCAGTGCATTGATAACCGGAATGGAGGCGTGCTCCGCAAGCCCTTCGATGATGGCATGTTCGTGCAGACGGGCGACAATGGCATCATTGTAGCGGGAGAGTAGTTGAGCAACATCCTGCACCGATTCGCGTGATCCGAGACCAATGGATTGGCCATCGAGGTTAATGGCATATCCACCAAGCTCATGGATGCCGATTTCAAAAGAGACCCTCGTCCGCAGTGAGGGTTTGCTGAAAATCATGGCTACCGTTTTGTCGCGCAGCGGCAAAAATGGCGCATCAAGAGAGATCTCTCTCCTTTTTTTCTTGATATAGAGGGAGTAGTCGAACAACTCAATAATCTTGTTGCCATCAAGCGGTGAAAAGCCAAGAAAATCACGTTTAGCGGGGGCCATCCTTTTTTGAACCTCTTCCATGCCGTTACCTGTTTAAAAATTGATCACTCTCCTGCTCCGCAATAAACTGGGTACCAACCCCTTCATGTGTGAAGATTTCGAGCAGAAGCGAATGTGTTGATTTTCCGTCAATGAGATGAACTTTTCCGACACCACTGTCGAGCGTTTTGAATGCCGAGAGAACTTTTGGAATCATGCCGCCGGAGATGATTCCCTGTTCGATAAAATCGGCGGCTTCACCCTTTGAGATGGTTTTGAGGATTCTATCGCCAACATGAATGCCTGCGACATCACTGACGTAGATGAGCTTTTCAGCCTTCAGGGCAATGGCAATACCGCTTGCTGCATCATCAGCGTTGATGTTGTAGATATTTCCTTTGTCGTCAAACCCTGTCGGGGCAATGACAGGAATCAGTCCTGCCTGGCAGAGCAGATCAATGTAGGCGGTGTTGATCTGCTCGACCTCACCCACCAAACCAAGCGTTTCTGCATTGGGGTGGGGCACGGCCTTGATGGTATCGGCATCAAGACCGGTAACACCCACCGCCTTGCCGCCATGTTCGCTGATTAACTGGACGATATCCTGATTCACCTTTCCGGCAAGGGTCATCTGGATAACCGAGATCATCTCCTTGTCGGTAACCCTGCGGCCATGCAAAAAGCGGGAAGCGATTCCCAGTTTTTCAGCCGTTTTGGTAATGGCGTCGCCTCCCCCGTGCACCAGCACAATCTTGATGCCCACTTTCCGCAGAAGGGTGACATTCTGGGCGAAACTGCTTTTAAGAGAGGAGTCCTTCATGGCGGCACCACCATACTTGATGACAAAGGTCTTCCCTTCAAACTTGCGAATATAGGGTAACGCCTCAATAAGCACTGGCCCGATAGCGGCGTGGGGGGCTTTTCTGGCCAAATTGAGTTCATTGCTCGGTGACGTCTCCATTGCGGAAAAATTGCTCTTGATGGTTATGGGAAGTGTCAGCTTCTGTAGCTTCCATTGATATCGACATACTCTTTGCTCAAATCACAGCTCCACACGGTTGCCCTTCCCGGGCCGTTGCCAATGCGAAGCGTTATGGCATAAGCATCTTTTGCCATAATTTCAGATGCCGCCGTTTCAGAAAAGTCGGCAATGAAGCCTTGCTTGAGAATGGAGAGATCGTTAAAATGAAGCTCAAGCTCTTCCTGATTGAAACTTGCGCCAGAGCGACCCGCTGCGGCAACGATTCTGCCCCAGTTGGCATCCTCTCCGTGAATGGCGGTTTTAACGAGGCTCGATTGAGCGATGGTTCTGGCTGCAAGCTCTGCCTCCCGGTCATCAACCGCCCCTTCGACGTTGATGGTAACCAGTTTTGTGGCACCCTCTCCGTCAATGACAATGAGCTTGGCAAGAAAGGTCATCAGCGCTTCAAGCGCTTGGCAAAATCGGGCAAAATCAGGGCTCTCTGCCACAACTTCGGGGCCGGTGCCGCTTGCAAAAATAGAGACCATATCGTTCGTGCTTGTATCGCCATCAACGGTAATGGCATTGAAACTCTTCTGGTTTGCAAGCTTCAGCGCTTTCTGAAGGAGGTCAGGAGCTATGGCTGCATCAGTGGCCAGAAGGGCAAGCATGGTGGCCATGTTCGGGCAAATCATCCCGGAGCCTTTGGCGATTCCGCTCAAACGAACACTTCCGCCCGAAAGCTCGACGTCAAGCGTGAAAAATTTTGGAAAGGTATCGGTGGTCATGATGGCGCTCGCCGCATCAAGAGCTGACTGAGGCTGCAGGGTGGCGGGAAGGGCGGAGATGCCGTTGAGCACCCTCTCCATTGGCAGGAGTTGACCGATAACACCGGTTGAAGCCACAAGCACCTCTTCCGGTTTGATTGCAAGTTCCCGTGCAACCGCTTCAGCCATGGCGAGAGCGTCTTCCATCCCTTTTTTACCGGTTGCTGCATTGGCATTGCCACTGTTGCAGACAATGGCTCGAATGGAAGAGGGGGAGCGTTGCAGATGGTCGCGTGAAAGCAGTACCGGAGCGGCACAGCAGAGGTTGGTCGTAAAGAGCGCCGCCGCGACTGAGGGGCGATCCACCATGAGCAGCATCAGGTCTTTGCGCTCATCATACTTTATTGCCGCAGAGACCGCGCCCGCCGAAAAACCGGCTGGCCAGAAATTACTGGTTCCGTCCGATGCCGCGAGCATGGGGGTGACCGATGCTGGCCAGGAAGTTTGAGCGGAAAGCTCACGGATAACTTTTAGCCCTTTATGGAATTTCTCCAATGCAGTGTTGGCCCTGTTAATGGTTATAAAATTATTACAATGACAATCCGGTTTGTTCATCCAGACCGAGCATGAGGTTCATGTTCTGAACTGCCTGCCCGGCGGCACCCTTCAGCAAGTTGTCGATGGCGGTGACAATGACCAGCGAACCACCCGGGGTAGCATGAGCTATATGGATATCACAAAAATTGGTATACGCAACGTGCTTCACCTCAGTCATAGTGTCGCGCAGTCTCACAAACGGAGCTTGCTCATAAAACTCGCTGTAGAGTTTCTTTATGCGCTCTGCATCGGCGGGCTCTTCCAATTGAACATTCAGGATACTGTAAATCCCTCTCACCAATGGGCCGATCATCGGCGTAAAGGTAAAGTCAAACGAAGGTGTGGTGGCGGAGGTGCCGAGCGCCTGCATGATTTCCGGAATATGCTGATGAACACCCACCTTGTAGGCTCGCATATTTTCACTCATCTCCGAAAACGACAACTCGGTCTTGCTGCTTCGTCCCGCTCCTGAAATACCGGAGGTGGAGGTGCAGTTAATGGCACGAACCTTCATTCCACTTCCATTACTCGCAAAAAGCGGAGCAACACCAAGAATGATGCTTGTAGCAAAACAGCCGGGATTACTGATCGCCTTTGCCTGTAGAATTTCGTCCCGAAACAATTCCGACATTCCATAGGTCATCACTGACCCGGGAGATTTTACCTGTTTGTAAAACTGCTCATGCTCATCCGTGCTCTTCAGCCTGAAGTCGCCGGAGAGATCAATGACGATTTTCCCTGCCGCCACAAGAGGTGGGACAAGTTGCAGTGCCTCACCATGGGGAAGGGCAAGAAAATAGATATCACTTCCATTTTCTCCGCAGTAAGGTTTGTACACCTTGTAGCAGGAGAGTGCAGGGTAGAGATCCAAAACCTTTTTGCCGGTTTGTGAAAAAGCATAGAGATCCTGTAACTCAACACCGGGATGATGAAGAAGCACTTTTGTCAGTTCAGCTCCGGAATAGCCGGAAGCTCCAATTATAGATGCAGAATACATTGTTGAACTCTTTGATACCGATGCCCTTATTCGGGTAATAGACTTGTAATAAGTGCTTATAATAAAAAAACCTGTATTTTCGTAACCAGGTGTTCCGGAAGGCCGAAATATTAACCTTTTTTACGTGATTTTCAAGAATGCGGCATGTTTTTTTTCATGATGATACCACTGCGGCGGTTTTTTATGGCAACATCTTTTTTCTCCTTATCTTAGCAATCAGGTATTCAAAAAATAATCTCAACAAGCCATCCGTGAAAAGAGGAGTGAGGGTTAAAAATAAAGCCATACAAAGAGCTGTTTTCAGGGTCATGGGCGGCCTGCTCTTTTTTTGCACTATTGTTTTGTTGTTGAATTGCACGCAACAGTCTGCGGATGAAACTGCAAAAAGCGGAAGCATAAGCGTTGCGGTTGATCGCCATCTCGAAGGTATTGCCGGAAATCAGGCGGAGAGCTTCACTCTCTTTTATCCCGATGCAAAGGTAACACTCTTGCCTGACGACTCCAGAAAGAGCCTGAAACACCTTCTTGAGGGCAAGGTGAAGGCGGCATTCATCTGCGGTGAACCAGGATCTGCTGAAGACTCTCTTTTTGCCCAGCTCCATAGGCCCCTTCGTCGAGAGCCGGTTGCCCGCGACGCTATTGTCTGCATCGTCAATCGCCGCAATCCCGCCACCACGTTCTCAACCAAAGAGCTTGGTTCCCTCTTTTCAGGACAGGGAGAGGGGAGTGCCCTTCCTCTTGTCAGGGCTGATGATTTTCGCCTGCTCTCCCTTTTGGCTGCGGCAACAGGAAAAAAAAGAGGGGAGCTGCGTCCCTGGTCATGCGGCACCGACGCAGAATTGATTACCAGAGTTTCTACTGACCGGCGAGCCATCGGGTTGCTCTTTCGCTCCTCGCTCGACCAAGTACTCATGACAGCATCCGGAGAGCGCAAAAGCCTGTTCAGGATACTCCCGATTACAAAGGGAGGTGAGGCACCTTGCTTACCAACACAGCAAAATATCTTTGACGGAAGCTACCCTCTTGTTACTCTCGTCTACTATCTCTATTATCCCGGCGACGCACTTGCTGCTGGCTTCGGCTCGTGGCTTAGCAGCAGCGAAGGGCAGAAGCTCTTCGAAAGAAGCTCCCTTGCCCCCTACAGGCTTGTTGAACGCACAATTATTTTGAAATAACGGTGAAACCAGAGTTCTACATTGCACGACGATTTGCCTTTAAACAGCGATCGGCCACAAAACCAACCTTTATCGTCATGGTTGCCGTTGTTGGCATTGCCGTGGGTACAGCCGCTCTTATTTTGACACTCTCAATTGTAAACGGATTTGCGAGCAGCGTCGAAAACAAACTGATCAGCTTCAGCGACCACCTCCAGATTCGCCATCCCGACGAGCAACTCTTTGGGGAGCGCCGAACTGATCTTGCAAAAATTGTCGCCCATCCGAATATTAAAAGTGCCTCACCCTTTCTTGAAAAAAGCTTTGTGCTCAGGAGTCGCAGCAGAGGGGGGAATGGTTGGCTCAGCAAACCGGTTGTGGTCAAAGGAGTCAGCAAGGAGCAGCAGAGAGCCTTTCTGAAAAAGTTTCTCCGGGCAGGGAGTGTGGATGGCGTGAAGAGTGGCGAAGGCATTGCACTCTACGCAGGTCAATCGCTGGCCGAAAATCTTGATCTCAAGCCGGGCAAAAAGGTGATGCTTGTTGGCCTCGGAAGCAATGCAACGGGCGCCAAACTTATTGCAGGCAACAAAAATATAGTCGATATGCTCTCCTCCCTCGATCTGGAGGTCGGGGTGATACGCGGCATCTACGACACCGGACTTCAGGAGGGATTTGATGATTTTGTGGTGATCGCCGATCTGAAAGAGCTTCAACAGCGATTCAACCCGATGATGATCAGCGGTTACGATGCCAATGTGCACGATCTCAACAAACTTCCAGTCACCGTCAAAGAGCTGGTCAATCAACTTGGATTTCCCTTTTATGGTTATACGGTCTTTGAGCGCTACGCGAACCTCTTTGAATGGCTGAAGCTTCAGAAAAACATCACACCGCTGCTTATTATCACTATCACCATCGTCGCCGTTTTCAACATCATCTCCACTCTTTTGGTGTTGATTATTGAAAAGACCCGTGAAATTGGAATGCTCAGCGCCCTCGGCCTTGAACCAGGCAAAATCAGCGCAGTGTTTATGGCACAAGCCTTCCTTGTCTCGCTTTCGGGAGTGGTCACCGGTAACATCCTGGCACTCTCACTTTCACTCTTTGAACTGCGTTATCATCTTATCACCCTGCCCGAAAAAAGTTATTTCATCAAGTATGTGCCGCTCCTCATTGAGCCACTCGACTACGCCGTCGTCTCCATCGCTGTGATGGCCCTCACACTGCTCTTTGCCTTTATTCCCGCACGGATTGCGGCTTCGCTGAAACCGGGCACTGCACTAGGAACCTGAATCATGTTACTTTCTCTTCTATGAAAACAGCTTTATGGATTGCCCGGCGCTTCAGCTTTGCCCGAAAACGGTTCCGGGTCATCAACATCATCTCGGCAATCAGTATGCTCGGAATTGTGCTTGGCGTTAGCACCCTGCTGGTCGTGATGAGCGTCCTGAACGGCTTCCAGAAACTTGCTCGCGATCTCTTTGTCACCATCGACAGCCCCGCACAGCTTGTCCCCCTCAAGGGCCGAACCATGAAGGCTTCCGATAACCTCCTGCAATCACTACGCGCCATCGAAGGGGTCGGTTCTGCCGAGCCTTTTGCCGAAGGGGAGGCCATTTTGGCAACCCGGGAAAAAAGCGAACTGGTCATGGTCAAAGGAATCAGCGAAAGGGCGCACCACCGCCTGATGCGTCAAACCCACACAACACACCCCTTTTTTACCACCGAAACCATTGCCGTCGGAGAGCTTCTGGCCTATCGCACCAGCCTCTACCCCTTCAGAGAGGTCAAGATCTTCAGCCCGGAACTGATCTCTTTGGGCCTCGAATCACTCTCGGAACCCTACCTGATACCGATGCTCGCCATTCCTGAAACCAGTGTATCATCGATCTTTTCTCTCCAGAAGCTCTTTGATGACCGCTACGTCCTCACCTCCAGCCTTTTTGCCCAGAAAATACTCCTCATGGGTCAGGGAGAGTGCTCCGGCATCGACATAAGGGGAAAAGAGGGTGTGTCGGGCGATCTCTTCACGGGTAATCTCAGTGAGTGGCTGGCTCGCAGCCCATTGAAATCAAGCGTCAAGGTGCGCACCCTCGAAGAGAAGTACAATAACATCTTCGCCGTCATGCAGCTCGAAAAATGGGTCAGCTTCAGCATTTTGATGCTCATCATCCTTGTCGCTGCCCTCAGCCTCACCGGAGCCCTCGCCATGACCGCCATCGACAAACAGCGCGAGCTCTTCTATCTCCGCTGCCTCGGAATGGAAAAACCGCAGTTCATGGCCATCTTCATCATCCAAGGGGGAATGACAGGAATCGCCGGAACCGCCGCAGGAAGCCTCATTGCCTGGAGCCTCTGCACCCTCCAGCAACTCTATGGCATGGTGCAGCTTCCCTCCAAAAGCGCCTTCATCATCCAGGCCTACCCGATCAACATGCAGGCTGGCGATTTTCTTACCGTCAGCATCACAGCCATCCTGCTCTGCTTGCTGGTAAGCCTCTATCCCGCCCGGAAAGCCGCCCTCATTGCCACCAGCCGCTCGCTTGATCTCAAGACGAACTAAGAAAGAGCGTTACGAAAAGGGATCGAAATCTGCCTTTGGGGCAAAGCAGACCGGGCAATTCCACTGGCTGGGTACCTCTGTAAACGGCGTTCCCTCCTTTATCCGGCTTTCGGGATCACCTTCTGCCGGGTCATAGAGGTAACCGCACTCCCGGCACATCCATGTGCTGGATGCACTGTTGTTCAGGGTTGTTTTGTTGTCAAGCAGCTTTCTGAAAACCACCATCTCAGACGGTGCAAACCCCTGTGCCCGGTAAAATTGCTGTGCGGTTTCGTTATCGCGGTCGGTGAGGAGCGTTATGCGCCCGAACGCTTCGCTGCGGGCAAACTCCTCAGCATGGTTGATTAGCAGGGTACCAAGCCCCTTACCGCGCCATGAAGGTGACACCACCATATCTTCAAGCAGTGCAACTTTCCGGCCAAGAAACGTGCTGACGGTAAAGAGGAGCATCACCATTCCTGTGATCACTCCATCAATTTCACCAACAAAAATCCGACCAAGCTCCGGGTTGCGGATAATCATGGAGAGTGCTCGCGACTGCACTTCTGCGTCGGCGCTGAATTCTTGCTCTTGACTGAAAAGGATTCCAAGCAGCTCGGCGCATCTCGCTTCATCACCCTCACTGGCTGTTCGTATTTTTGATATCATGTTCATACGCCATCTTTTATGAAAAAAACTCTTTGTACTGCAAGGCTTTGCTGATGAACAAGGTCAGTATAATTCCCTTTGATTTCAAAACTTTTCTTGTTCAATGGGTCTTGCCAGTCCCCTTGCAACAAAACACCTCAGGGTGATTTTATGTTTGAATAACCCGCATCAAATTTCTATACTTTAACTCTTTGTAAAAACAGTGTACTGGTGATATTGTTTTGACAGTTTCAAAGGAATCCTCAGCCAGTTTGGAGGTTGTTTTATATCTTCCATCAATCGGGGGCTTGTTATAACTATTGAACTCCGTAGCTCCTTGTTCGGAATTTTATGAAATCAAGTATAAGGTCTTTTTTTGTTGCCTTGACTGGCATCGCTGTGATAGCGGTGACGGCATTCGTGTTTATGCAAACACAGTTCATTAAACGGGTTGCCATCACTGGAAAGCGGTATTTTCAGGCAAAAAAAACGCCGCCACTTTCCGGTCTGCCATTTTCTGGTACTACCGTTAAGGAGCACGACTCAGCATTTCTTGAAAAAAAGGAGCGGAGCAGGGGTTCAAGAGTTTCAATTCCGCAATCGGGAGGTATCGTTGACCATCTGGATATTCGCACTCTTGCTGACACCTTTCTCAAATCAGGAGAGTACAAAAAAGCAGAAGAGTTACTGGAAAGATTGCTTGTATGGTATCCTGGCGATGAAGATATCAAGAAAAAAGCAATTTGGGCTTATGAAGCTTTGAGCAAACCTCTCAAGGCTCTTCCTTTATACGAGCAGCTTCTCAAGTGGCATCCGGATGACACCTACCTGACCAGTTCTGCAGCAAAGACATTCGCCTGGGCAGGAGAGCATCTGAAAGCGCTGCACCTTTACAGAACACTCATTGAAAGCTCTCGGGCAAGTGACCTTATAAAGTCAGAGTATGCCGATTTGCTCTATCTGGATCGTCAGTATGTCAATGCGGAAGCACAATACCGTGAACTCTGGAAATTTGGAGCACTTCAAAAAAAACAGGCGCTCAACTTTTACGTCACTCTTGACTATGCAGGTAAATATGCCGAAGCGCTTGAACTCCTCGATTCTCTTGCCATAAGGTACCCTGGTGACGTTGAGTTGCTATCGCCAACAGCGGCAACGACTTTTGCTCTTCAGCAGTATGATCGTTCAATAGCGCTTTGCTACGAAGTTCTTCGCTACTTTCCCGAAAATGAGCAGGCCCTGTCGACCATTGCACGGGTGTCAAGTTGGCAGAGAGATTATGATACCGCACTTGCCTATTATGACAAGCTGATTGCCACCACCACTTCAACACCTCTCTTTTACCGCGAAAAAGCGAGGGTTCTTGGATGGATGACCTCTTACGGCGAAGCTCTTTCACTCTATGCCGATGCCATGCGGGCATTTCCCGGGCATGAAGCACTCCTTGCTGAGGCCGAAGCCAAAAAAGCTTATTATAACAATGCCTACCGGCACTCTGTCAGGGCATACAAACGCTGGCTCGCTTTGGAGCCGCGTCATCCCGAGGCTCTTTTTGACCTTGGTCAACTCCTTATGCGAAATGGGAGATGGAAGGAGGCCATAGAGGTCTATGATTCACTTCTTGTTGCGATTCCTGATCATCGTCAAGCCAGGGCGGCAAAAGAAAAAACAGTCACGTTCTCCTCTATGACGCTTGTGCGAACCAATGCGGAATACTTCCGGGCCAAAAGTTCAGGGAGGCTTACTGATCTTGCCTCTACAGGCGTTACCACGTCCATTACCCACCCCCTTAATGATAGGGTGTCGCTTTTTACCGACCTTGAGAGGAAATCTTACAGGTTTGTGAATAGCCCTTTGAAACCATCAGCGCAGAGGGTAATGGTTGGAGCGGAATATCGTAACCAGCCCGATATCCGTTTGCGTGCAGCCGCAGGGATCCGCCATAACTCCGACAACCTCAAGGATAGTCCGATCGGGTACGTCGAGGCTGAAAGCTCTCCGGTTGATAATCTTCATATTGCACTCAGATTCCGCCGTGACGAGGTGATTGAAAATTCCATGACCCTCATCAACCATCTTCAAAAAAGCGAGTGGCAGGGAAAGGTGCTCTATGATGGATTTCAACGCTGGAATGCCGGGGTCGATTATGAGCTTGCCCACTATTCCGATGGAAACACCCGGATCACTACCGGTGCTGATGTGATAACGCACATCCTCTATGACCCTTACCGGCTGAATCTTACCTATCGGGTGCAAAATTACCGCTTCACTGAAAGTCGCGAAGAGTATTGGACACCCTCATCGTTTATTACCCACAGGGTTGGATTGGAGTGGCAGCATCAGTTGCGCCAGGGAGAGCTTTTTCAGGGCGGCAAAGAGTTCAGCTACAACGCCGCCTACAGGATGAGTTTTGAGCCTGCGGGTTCCATCTCCCGACAAGTTGAAGTAGGAGTGCAGGGTGAATGGAGTAACAGGCTCTCAACGTCACTCTCTTATCAGCACACATGGAACAGCGTCAAGGATATCTACCTTGACGACAGGCTGAATGCCGAGATCCGCTGGTATTTTTAGGCATTAACCATTAAGCATTTTTGTTCCATGCAAGAGAAACATAAAGTAAGTCTGCTTGTTGCCCAAGTTCTTGTGCTCCTGATTTCGCTCATCGTGTATATTGTTGCCCGTACCTATTTCATCTATCATATCCGCTTCACTCTTTTTGAAGAGATCTTCGCTGTCCAGTTTCTTCTTGCAGAGACCTTTCTTCTCATCCACTCTTTTGCTTTTTTTCTCGACATCGTCAGCGAAAATCGCCCGCACAATCCTCCGCCACAAAAGAAACCTGATGCGGATGTTTCTGTAGCCGTACTAATACCTGCAAGGCATGAGCCAAAAGAGGTTGTTGAAACCACACTGCTGACTTGTCTTAACATGGCCTATAAAAACAAAACCATCTACCTTCTTGATGACTCCTCGATTGAAAGCTTCAAGCTTGAGGCTCGGGAACTCACTGAAGCTCTTGGTGTACAACTTTTTACACGTAAGAATAACAGAGGGGCAAAAGCCGGTATCATTAATGACTTCATGGCAACCATGACCGAGAAGTACATAGCGGTTTTTGATGCCGATCAGAATCCCATGCCAGAGTTTCTGAACCATATTCTTCCCTTCCTTGAAGGTAATGACCGACTGGCTTTTGTGCAGACCCCACAGTTTTATACCAATACTGATGCAAGCCCTATTGCACATATCTCCAATGTTCAGCAGGCAGTTTTTTTTGAGTATGTCTGTGAAGGTAAATCAACCAATGAATCAATGTTTTGCTGCGGCACAAATGTCGTGATTCGTCGTAGCGCCCTGGAGAATGTAGGAGGTTTTGATGAAGATACGGTAACAGAGGATCTTGCCACGTCGCTGAAAATGCACAAAAAACATTGGCAATCATTGTACTACAATAAAGCCTACACCTTCGGTATGGCCCCGGAAGATCTGGGCTCATACTTTAAGCAGCAGAGCCGGTGGGCTATGGGTAGCTTCCAGTTGCTGCGCAAACTTATCGTTTTATTTTTTACCAATATCACGGCTCTTCGACCTCTTCAGTGGTTTGAGTACACCCTCAGCTCCAGCTACTATCTTATCGGGCTGGCCGATCTCTTTCTGATTAGCGGGCCAATCCTGTACATTTTTGCAAATATTCCAGCGTATTTCATGGCTCCAGAGATTTATTTTCTCACCTTTGCGCCATACTTCCTGCTCTCTTTTTTAGTCTATTACGCAAGCATGGGAAAGAAAAAATATTCACGTTTTGATATTTTCAAAGTGCAGATACTGAGCATGATGACGATGCCAGTCTACCTCAGGTCAGCTTTCCTTGTATTGTTCAATATTAAAAAAGGGTTTCAAATCACTCCAAAGGGAGGATCGAAAAGTGTACCCCTTCGAACGCTTTGGCCCCAGTATGTGTTGTGGCTTGTCCATCTTTCTGCTCTGACGTGGGGCGTGTTGAGGTTGTATTATTTTCCCTCTTTGGCTGTGGGCATGAATGTTCTCTGGGTGGCGATTCATACCGGGATGTTTGCTGGCCTTTTTTATTTTAACAAGGAATGAAAAACTCTCTTTTTTTACTGTTTTTTTGTTTACTGCAGCTTATGCTGGCCAACTGTTCAGCTCCTCCCGTGGAGCCAGAAAAGGTTTTGCGTGGCTCATGGACGCATTACAAACGAACCTTTATAAAAGAGGGCAGGGTAGTGCGCCCTGAAAACAACGGCGATACCGTCTCTGAGGGCCAGGCTTATGCCATGCTCAGGGCGGTGCTTATGGATGACAAAAAAACATTTGATGATTGCCTTGCATGGACAGAGTCAAACCTTTCACGCCGGTCATCCATGGGTGACGCCTTGCTTGCATGGCACTATCAAAACGCTCAGATAAGCGATAAAACTGCGGCCTCCGATGCTGATATCGATTACGGTTACGCACTCCTTCTTGCCTCTCGCAAATGGCACAATAAAAACTATCAAGATCTTGCCCAAGAAGTGCTTCAGGCCATTCTTGATCATGAGACGGTTGTTATTGAGGGCAGACTCTATCTTCTTCCCTATACGACTGTTGACGGGTCGGTGACAAAACCTGTAGCCCAAAACCCATCCTACTATGCACCATCACATTTCAAGCTTTTTTATGAGATCAGTGGCGACCGGCGCTGGCTTGATCTTGCCGATACGGGCTACGAACTGATTGGGAGGCTCCAACGTTATGCAGGTGATCGGCAACGGCCAGCATTAGTCCCTGACTGGTGTGCGCTTGGACCGAAAGGAGAGATCGTTCATTTGCCAGGGAAACCCATGATCTACGGATGGGATGCGCTGAGGGTACCAATAAGGATTGCGGCAGATTATCAGCTCAACGGTGACCCAAGAGCCCTCCCCGTTCTGAAGCGATTTGCACTCTTTTTCGAAAATGAGTTCAACAAAAATGGGAAGATTTATGGCGAGTACTCTTGTGAGCGTGACCTCTGGAGACCTTATGAAAACTCGCTTTTTTACACGGCAGCTTATGCGGCGACCCGGTCAGCAGGTTTTTCAATCGCCTCCGCCATACTCAACAAACAGAGAGCGTCTCTCCGTTTTGATGGAAAAGAGTGTTTTTACAATGAACCGAAAGACTACTATGTCAATAGTCTCGCCTGGCTGACGGAATATTGGCAAAGAACCAAAACAAAAGACAACCCATGATTGAAAAAAAAGAGCTTCTCAAAAAGCTGGGCGATTCCATCAAAACAGAAGAGTCGCTTGTGGCTATTTATTCAGACCATCTCAAGAACGCCATCACCTATTCGGCGATTAAAAAGGCAATGGCTGCAGAAATAATCGAAAACCTCGAAAAACTCAAAAACGACTGTGTCGGTCATAAAATGATGATAAAAAGCCTTGTTGATTCAATCTCAAAGAGCGAAAAAAATGTTTATTAAGAAAGATCTTCTTGAATTTTTTGATTCCATGATGGAGCTTGAAAAACAGCAACGTGATTTTTTCAGGACACTCTCAATTGCTGTTGACGATTCCGTGATCAAGAATGCCTTGATACGGCTGGCTGATGACGAACAGCGCCACGCTGGTCAGGTACAACGGATTATTGATCTTGTCAACAGCGTTGCGGATATGGATTCTGAAAAAAAAACTTAGTTTTTTCGTGAGAAAATATACTTTTTGGCGAAAAACGTTTGTATATATGCGCTTTTTTGTTGAAATTGTTCCGGAGTTGATTGTTTTATCGTATCGCTGTTTACCTAAGGCGGAACCAGTTTTTTTAACTATAATTTGAACAGAATTATGTCAAACGGATCGAACAAGACTGCAGAGCAGTTGCTGCCACAGAGTGAGAGGGAAGAGCAGATCAGGCGTGAGGCTTATCTACGTTGGGAAGCGAAGGGCAAGAATGTTGGGGCCGATAAGGAGGATTGGTATGAAGCCGAATCCTCATTGGATGAAAAAATGGAAGACTGAGTAAAAACAATTTTTGCTTAACGCCGAAAGACCCACGAAACATGGGTCTTTCGGCGTTGATGTTGCATCGCCCCGATCTCCATTTTTTCTGCTTGCACCTCCCGCTCCATTACCCTATACTTGAGCTTTCATTTTTTACCTCTAACCCTACCCCTCAATGGACGCATTCTGGCTTTCGCTTGTCATGATTTTTTTGGCTGAACTTGGAGATAAAACCCAACTTGTCGCACTGACACTTGCAACCTGTTACAATACCAGTGTTGTGTTATGGGGGATTTTTTGGGCAACCCTTGCCATTCATGTTTTTTCTGCCGGTATCGGCTGGTTTATTGGCGACAAACTGCCGACAGAGTGGATCCAATTTGTTGCAGGTATTGCTTTTATTGCGTTCGGCTTCTGGACGCTTCGCGGTGACACGCTTGATGATGAGGGGAAAAGCTGCAAAACCGGCATACATCCCTTCTGGCTTGTTTTTTCAACCTTCTTCATGGCCGAGCTTGGCGACAAAACCATGCTTTCCACCATCACCCTTGCCTCAACCAACCCGTTTTTACCGGTCTGGCTTGGCTCAACTATCGGTATGGTGCTTTCGGATGGGCTGGCAATTGTTGCAGGAAAAATGCTTGGAGCACGACTCCCTGAAAACGTCATCAAAATCGGAGCCGCTGTCATCTTTTTTCTCTTTGGTATCTTCAGCATGTACCAGGGCGGATCAGGATTTTCGCTCTCAATATGGGGAGCTGCTGCCGCACTTATTGCCCTCACCGGGTACATTTTTTTGCGGAAGTCAAAAGCCTGACTTCGCTTTTTTAACAGCGGGGTACTCCTACATCCCCGCTGATCGGGCCGACGGCCTGTTAAAAAGAAATACGGCAACACCTGCAACCATCATGATAAAACAGAGTACCTGACCCATCGAAAAATTCAGGAACACAAAGCCAAGCTGGGCATCAGGTTCGCGGACATATTCAATAAAAAAGCGGACAAATCCGTAACCGAACAAGTAAGCCGCCGAGAGAAATCCCGGAAAAGGGGATTTTTTGCGCAGAAGCCAAAGGACAACAAAAAGCAGGATCCCTTCAAAAAATGCTTCATAAAGCTGTGAAGGGTGGCGAAGCTGCCAGGTTGGTGCAAGCGGGAAGTACATACCGAATGCCGAATCAGTTACTCGTCCGTAGAGCTCGCCATTGATGAAGTTGCCAAGACGACCGAAGGTATAGCCAAGAGGTATGGACGGGATAAAAAGGTCAAATGTTTCAAAAAAACCTTTTTTCTGCGATCGAGCAAAAAACAGAAGGGAAAGAATAACTCCAATCACCCCTCCGTGATAGGACATACCGGTAATTCCGGCAAAACGACACCCTTCGGGAGTTGAGACAAAGGGAAGAAGTGTCCCGAGAGGATCTGCCAAAAAAGCGCCCATTCCATAGATAAGGATATAGCCCAGGCGGCCACCCAGCACAACACCAACCATGGCCCAGGTTAAACCGTCACCGACAAAGGTGCTGTCAAAAGGAAGCTTCTCACTCTTGATGCGATAACGGCTCAGCAGATAGACAACTCCGAAGGCAATGACATACATCATGCCATACCAGCGAATGGCAAAGGTACCTGCAGAAAAGATCACAGGATTCATCTGTGAAGGCAATGACTGCCACCAAAGTAAAAAATCATTCATAACGATCGTTTATTTTTGAAACTATTGGAAGACAAAAATATTTAGTTAACTTAAAATCTTGCACTATTCTGTGCAGTGTTTCTACCCATTAACATACAAAATCCGATAGTATGGCTAAGATACTTGAAGGGCCAGCCATGAAACTATTCAACAAGTGGGGCATTCCTGTGCCAAATTATGTTGTAATCATGGATCCAGACCGCCTTGCCCAACTTGGGGAAGCTAATAAATGGTTAAGAGAATCAAAACTCGTTGTTAAAGCTC
>CAILXB010000213.1 GCA_903838025.1 uncultured Chlorobiaceae bacterium | reverse complement strand
GACATTATCAGGATGCTTGATCACCCTGCAACGCTTGGTGAAGCTTTGACTGAAGCGGCGAAGTTGCAATTCAGGGGTGACGACAAGGTACGGTTTGAACAAAAACGGCAACACTATATTGATGGATTGAGTGATCATGAAAGACCACGCTGGGTTGGTGAAATGAAAGCATTTCTGTCGATGTACAACGAATCGACCGGCAGTAACAATACAGCAGAGATGCCAGCCAGGGTGCATTCCAATGAGTTCAAAACCGATATTTTCATAAGCTATGCCCATGAAGATGAGCAACGGGTCAGATTAATTGTGGCGGAGCTTGAGCGTCTGGACTGGACTGTTTTTTGGGACAGAAGTATTCCTGTTGGTAAAACCTGGCATAGTTACATTGAGCATGCACTTTTGGCGGCGTGTAGCGTTGTGGTTGTCTGGTCAGAGTTTTCGATTATTTCAGAATGGGTGATAGAGGAGGCCGAGTACGCCAAAGGTAAAAAAATCCTGGTTCCTCTTCTTATTGATATTGTACAACCGCCATTTGGATTCAGGCGCATTCAGGCCGCAAATCTTTCGGGCTGGAACAATGACAAGTCACATCCGGAATTTCAGAAATGTCTTGATGCTCTTGCGTCAATCGTTCCAAATCGTGATGATTTTGGCCGATATATTGCGAGTCCAATTGAAGTTCCTTTGAGACAGGAAGAGGTAGTTTCGGACTTTGTTCTCATCCGTGGTGGGCTCTTTACCATGGGAAGCCCGACAGGGGAAGTTGACCGATTTGATAATGAGACTCAGCATCAGGTGAAGGTCAGTGACTTTTATCTGTGCCGCTATGCCGTGACGGTTGTCGAGTTCCGGAAATTCGTTGAAGCATCGGGGTATCGGACTGATGCCGAAAAAGGAGATGGCAGTTACGTTTGGGATGGCAAAGAGTGGAAGAAGAGGGCTGGCATTAACTGGCGTTATGGTGTTTCGGGTAGTGAGCGGACTCAGGCAGAAGAGAACCATCCGGTGTTACATGTGAGCTGGAATGACGCTGTAGCCTATTGCAAATGGAAGTCTGAAAAAACAGGAAAGCCCTTTCGCTTGCCAACGGAAGCCGAATGGGAATATGCCTGCCGTGCAGGAACTACAACCCCCTTCAACACGGGAGAGAATCTGACGACCGGACAGGCAAACTATTATGGCAACTATCCGTATAACAACAATCAGAAGGGAGTATACCGGGAGAATACCGTTCCGGTTGAGAGTTTTGCGCCCAATGCGTGGGGTTTGTACAACATGCACGGCAATGTCTTTGAGTGGTGTGGAGACTGTTACGGGGATAAATATTACGAGGAGTGCAAGGCGAAAGGTACGGTTGAAAATCCCGCTGGCCCTGAAACCGGTTCGTACCGTGTCTTGCGTGGTGGCAGCTGGGGCAGCTATGCGAGGAACTGTCGCTCGGCTTATCGTGCCTACGTCACCCCCGGCCACCGCAACGCTCATGTTGGCTTCCGCTTGGCCTTCGTCCCGTAGTCAGTTGGCTGCTCATTTCGACTTTACTTTTGAGCAAAGAGAGAGCTGACAAAAGAGTTGAGAACAGCCGTGAGGGACGAGCGGCTGTGCACAACTCTTTTTCGTCAGTGAACGACACAGTGCCGCCTCGTGGCGGCCGGATTTTTTTTGTTGAGAAGAAAATTTTTTGTACTTCGCTCAAGTATACGTTAAAATAAGCAGTCAGGATGTTGCGCCGATAAATGCCGGCAAAAATTTCCCCCCGTTTTTGATGATTATGAACCGGATACAACCATGTGCAAAATAAATCCCCGCGTCGATTTCGCCTTCAAAAAGCTCTTTGGCAGCGAAGAGAACAAAGATTTACTCATCTCCCTGATTAACGCCATTGTCTCCCAAGAGGAGCAGGTTGTGGAGGTGGAGTTGAAAAATCCCTATAACCTGGCCGATTACCGGGCGGATAAAATTTCTATACTCGACATCAAGGCCAAGGCTGAAAATGGTCGCTGGTTCAATGTTGAAATGCAGATTCGCGAAGACAACAACTTCGATAAACGCGCTATTTATTACTGGGCAAAATTGGTGACGGAACAGCTCGGTGAAGGGATGATGTACAAGGAGCTGAAGAAAACCATCAGCATCAATATTCTCGATTACAATTTTGTGCCTGATTCAGAGGAGGTTCACAGTTGCTACAAAATCATCAATACCGCCACCGGCAAAGATGATAAACTGCACGATGTTTTTGAACTGCACTACATCGAGCTGAAAAAGTTTACCAAAACGTACCATGAAATCCAGAGCGCGCTGGATCGCTGGAGCAGCTTTTTGACGACCGCGCATCAGCTTGACCGGGAGCATACGCCCAAAGAGCTGGCATCCGACAAAAATATCGTGAAAGCCATTGCCGCCATTGACAGGATGTTTAATGAAGAGGAGCGTCAAGTCTATGAGGTTCGTCTGAAAGAGTACACCGATGTAGCCAG
>CAILXB010000212.1 GCA_903838025.1 uncultured Chlorobiaceae bacterium | reverse complement strand
GGGAGGAAGTGGATGAATACTTTTCACCGCATCATCGGTTCCAAGTCTTGGCATTTTCACCCCATACATCAGACTGTCTACATGAGTTAAAAATGTCGGCCGTTTCAATAGCCACCTCAAAAACTGAGAATCAATGGCACTTGATGGAACAATGGGAATAATTTCTGTTGTACAAACACCATCAGCATCAGCAACAACCACTTTGTTGAAATATGGACGCAGTTTTCCGTAAAGGACATCGCCCTTTTGAAAAGTTGACTTTGTTGATGTCGAAAGTCGCTCAGAATATTTTGCCCTGTAGATAATTCGAGACGTATCTTTTTCAATATCTTCAAGATCCAAAAGCCATGTATTCAACAGCAATTTCTCCTGAAGTACTATTTTTCCTGCCATTATAATCGCTCACTTGCCCCAGCCTAACCCACTCCCATCCAACCGGCAACTCATAAGGCACATCCTCAGGCTTTATATCAGGCAACGGTTTTGGCTCCCTGATCTTTCCCGCTTTCACCAGCTTCCGTTTCTCCGCCTCAATATCCTTCAGCAGTTCACTTGCAGGCTGATCATTCGGATCTTGCGGCACCAGTTTACCCTGCATGGCAAGGGTTAAAATCAGCTCCCGCAGTTTTTTGATACCATCTGGTGCAGCAAAGGCAATATCGAAATGCTGTTCGAGCAGTGCCCTGCTCCTGAAATGTTCATTCATGACTTTCCTTCACCACAATCTTCACCACAGTCTTCACCACAGTTTCTCCCACAGTTTCTCCCACAGTTTCTCCCACAGTTTCTCCCACAGTTTTCACCACAGTCGTATGCAAATTGAACTCTTCGAGCAATTCCCGCTTCAGGGTGGTTTTTGACGCCTTCGCCAAAAAGAAATCCATCAGGCAGCACAACGGCGGCACGACCTGTATTGTGGCGAAGCCGGTGCATGATCATCGCCATGAAAAAATCGGCGGTTTCGCGGGTCTGATACTTTTTGGGGAAGTTGTTCTCAATACCGTCCTCTTCCATACCCCCGAAAGGCGGATTGGTGACAATAATATCGACACGCTCTTTCGGGCCGTAGTCTTTGAGCGGGCGGCTGAGGGTGTTGACAAAGGCAACGTATCAAATAATCAAAAGCCTTTTGCTCACCTGGTGTTACGATTTTTTTTGTTCCCACAATTCTTGCCGCCTCATCACACACAATCAATACCAATCACCTTTGCGCGTGACCGAACTGTAGTATACGAACTGTGCAGAAGGTTTCTGGCGGGTCGGAAAATCGGCGTTATTTAAAAATATCCTTGAAATATCGCCGCTACTCCGCTACATTGTAGCTACACCGACAAAACGAAAAAGTTAAAAAAAGGAAAAGAGATGATTGCAAACACTGTTGTGAGAGCACGAATCGACGAAAAAACCAAAACTGAAGCCACCGCTGTGCTGGCTGCCATAGGGCTCACCCTGTCCGATGCTGTGCGCCTTATGCTGATGCGGGTTGCCGCTGAAAAATCATTGCCATTTGAACTGCTCATCCCGAATGCCGAAACGATAGAGGCAATTATGGAGTCACAACGAGGAGAGCTCATTGCCGTCGGTTCCAGGGCAGAATTATTCAGGGTGCTTAATGAGGAGGACTGAACTATCCCGTAAATTCAGGCACGACTATC
>CAILXB010000211.1 GCA_903838025.1 uncultured Chlorobiaceae bacterium | reverse complement strand
TTGCGCTGCGCTGTCTTTGCAACAACCAGCAGCTCCACCATTATTGACCGCCACGACTTTGACGGCGACATTCTCGAACTGATTGAGGAGGCACAAAAATACATTCTCAAAAACATTCACATCGGTATGCGTCTCGATGGCCTCTACCGTGTTGATGTGCCCGAAATCTCCATGGCCGCGCTGCGCGAAGCAATCATCAACGCATTTTGCCACCGCGACTATCGTGACCCCGACTACATCCATGTTGCCGTCTTCAAAAACCGTGTCGAGATACGCAACCCCGGCGGCTTGTACGACGGGTTGACCATGGAAGAGATGCGCCAGGGCAACGTATCACGCCGCCGAAACCCGCTGATTGCTGACCTCTTCCGCCGCATCCAGATGGTTGAAGGGTGGGGGCGCGGTATGCCGCTGATTTTTGAAAATGCACCCAGTGTGCAGTTTCGCCAGATTGCCGGATTGTTCATAGCAAGTTTTGAAAGACCCTCTTTTGTTGAGGAGGTTACTCACGTTCTCGACGATGCTAAAGAGGGAAGAATCGAAGAAACCCCAAAGAAACCCCAAAGAAACCCCAAAGAAAAGCTGCTTGCCATAATTAAGGAGCAGCCAGAACTTAGCGTTAAAGTTATGGCTGATCTCTGTGATATGAGTATTGACAGCGTTCAGCATCACATCAAAATACTCAAAGCAGCAGGTGTTATCCATCATGTTGGCTCGACCAAATCGGGATATTGGGAAATTCTGGATATGGCTTATATTAAGGACTGAAAAAGGGGCGGAATTCAGATCTAAATTTAGAGTTATAGTATCATGAAAAACATTCAGATAGCAAACGATATTATTCCACTGGGTGAGTTTAAGACCGGGCTCTCTGCCTGCATGAAAAAGGTTCAGGCAACAGGCCACCCTCTGATTATTACCCAGAATGGCAGACCCGCCGGTGTATTGCTTTCGCCCGTTGAGTATGATAACCTGGTGTACCGCAAACAATTTATCGAATCTGTTGAGCAAGGGCTGGCGGCAGCAGATTCTGGGGCAGTGTATAGCACTGAAGAGGTCAGGAAGATGTTTGCAGAAAAAAGAGTTTCAGAAAAACAGTGAAGGCTGTCTGAACAACCGAAGTTCTCAGAAAGTTTGATGAAATTGAAAGGGTTATCAAGAGTTATTCTTGAGCTTGCTTGTTCTGAAATCAGGGAGATACTTTTCGGAAATTATCGGATAGTTTACAGACGTCTTCTTGCGAATAGTAAGAAATTCCCAGAGACACAGTGTCGGCCCGATCAAATCGGGAGATTGGGAAATTATAAATATTGGTAATACACGTTCTGACGTATTCTGGAGGCTTGGAGTATTATTTTGCAGCAATATTTGGCATCGGATCACATTGACGTCATCAGATGTCAGTACGCTCAGAAGTGTAAGTGAGAGATTTTGCCTATTTGTTGTGGTACCCTGTTTTGTATAACATTAAATTATTGTACGCTGGTTAAAGTGTTTTTGAGCTTGATTTTCATTAATTTCAGATCCATACATGAGTTTTCAGAGTCAACATGCCGATTACGTCGGCTATCAAAGCGACGATTTTTTTGTATCTGCAATTCCTGCGCGTTTTGATTCTGCACTGCAAGGTTTTATTGCAAGGCAGTGTAATAACAATGCGACATTGCTTAAATCAGTGATCAATGATATTGCCAGTCGTATTCCGTCGGAATTAACACTAAATTGGGGCTGGCAGTATCTCATCGAAGATCTACAAGGTAATGTTCAGCTACTTTGCAAAAAGCCACTTTCTGTGCTAATGGATTTTCTTGAAGATTGCGTTAAGTTTTTTTCGTTTTCTATTGAAGAGGTCAATCAGTTTCTGATGGATCAGTGTATCGGTTATAGCCTCGAAATTAACCAGAGGCAAAATAAGTCAACATGGCATTTACGAGTTGCTGTATCAAGTCGAGCAGCAGCGGTTCGTGACGCCATGCTACACGTACAAGATATTTGCGTACAAACGCTTGAACATCTTGAGCAAGCAAACGCACTTCTGCAGAATCCAGCAAATAATCGAGATCTGAAAGATGCTATCCGGGACTGTCTTTCTGCTATGGAGACTATGCTTAAAAAGATTTCTGGAAAAAATGACATTAAAGATGCCACCACTGAACTTCGATTAGATTCTTTTAAGTGGGGGCCAGACACAATTGTTAAGGATGGCCTTTCAATCTGGGATCGCATACATACATTATACCCAGACATCCGTCATGGCAATCCAGCTTCGTCGGCAATTACACTCGAACAAGCCCTCTATTGGATAGAACGAATCACTTGTTTTATCAAATATATTACCCGAGTATACAGTATTTCAAGAATATAAGAAGAATATACATTATGACAAGGTTTGCTGTTTCACGGCTTATAATACTCTCGCATTAATTCTTTAACCTGCAGTACAGAATGATAGAAGACATAAAAAAAATGCTCTGGGCTTCTGCCGACAAGTTGCGGGCCAACATGGACCCGGCAGAATACAAGCATATCGTCCTTGGCCTCATCTTTTTAAAATATATCTCCGATTCGTTTCAGACACACCGAGTGCAGCTCACCCTGCGCTTTCAGGACTCTGATGACGACTACTATCTTAGTGATACCAATCAAAGCTGTCTTATTCAAGAGCTTGAAGATCGCGACTACTACCGAGAGTCCAACGTTTTCTGGGTACCGGAAGGAGCCCGTTGGGAAACCATACGCTCACAGGCCAAACAGCCCGACATCGGCAAACGCATTGATGAAGCGCTGACACTGATTGAGATTGAAAATCCCAAACTCAAAGGCATTCTCGATAAACGCTACGCCCGCGTTCAGCTCCCTGACGGCAAACTTGGAGAACTGGTGGATATGGTTTCTACCATAGGTTTTGGCGCGACCGAGCAACCCGCCCGTGACTTGCTTGGCCAAGTTTACGAATATTTCATTGGTCAGTTTGCTAATGCTGAAGGTAAACGAGGAGGTCAGTTCTACACTCCAGCTAGTATTGTTAAGACCTTGGTATCAATACTTTCGCCCCATCATGGGCAGGTTTACGACCCCTGCTGCGGCTCCGGAGGCATGTTTGTGCAGTCTGAAAAATTCATTGAAGCACACGGTGGTAAAATTGGCGATGTTTCTATCTACGGACAGGAGTCAAATCCCACAACATGGCGGTTGGCGGCTATGAACCTTGCCATTCGGGGTATCGATTTCAACCTTGGCAAAGAGCCTGGCGATACTTTTGTTCGCGATCAGCATCCCGATCTTCGTGCCGATTTTGTCATGGCAAATCCGCCATTTAATATTTCTGACTGGTGGTATGGCAGCCTCGAAGGTGATCCCCGATGGCTCTATGGCACACCTCCGAAAGGTAACGCCAACTACGCGTGGTTACAGCATATTCTCTACCACCTCAAATCTGCAGGGCGAGCAGGGATTGTGCTTGCCAACGGCTCCATGTCCTCCAGCCAGAATTCCGAAGGCGATATCCGTAAATCCATGATTGAAGCAGACAAGGTCGAAATTATGGTTGCTCTTCCTGGGCAACTCTTTTTTAACGTTCAAATCCCAGCCTGCCTCTGGTTTTTGGTAAAGCAAAAAAATAGGCGTCAGGGCGAAGTACTCTTCATTGACGCCCGTAAACTCGGTACCATGATCAGCCGGGTACAGAAAGAACTTTCGGAAGCCGACATCCAGAGAATCGCCGACACCGTTCATGCCTGGCGAAGCGACGGCGAAACCAGTGCCGACTATGTCGACATACCCGGCTTCTGCCGTAGCGTTACGCTTGAGGAAATTGCCAGCCACGGCCACGTGCTCACGCCGGGCCGCTACGTTGGCGCTGAAGCCGTCGAAGATGACGACGAAGCCTTTGATGAAAAGATGCTGCAGCTCACCGAAACACTTGGCGAGCAGATGGCCAAAGGTGCGGAGCTGGATCAGTTGATTCGCCAGAAACTCGGAGGGGTTGGGTATGAGTTCTAGTTCGCCCATTCAGTCTGAGTTCCCCCTAGCACCAATTGGGTTGGGTGCGAATTTCATTTCTGGTTATGCATTTAAAAGCCAAGATTTCTGCGAAAAAGGGCTACCAGTTATAAAGATCAAAAATATTCAGGATCGGCTTGTTACTACTGCTAGTTCTCAGTGCATACCACCCGATCTCATTACAGAAAAACTGAAAAAGTTCTTACTGAATAATGGCGATATACTTATTGCAATGACCGGTCAAGGCAGTGTTGGTCGTGTAGGTAGGCTACAGTGCACGGAAAATCTGCGCCCAGCTATGAACCAACGAGTTGGTAAGTTTGTCACAGACGAGGTGTCCCTTCACAAAGATTTTTTGTATTACGTCATAAGCTCAGCAACTTATGAGAGTTATTTATTTGCAATGGGATCAGGGAGTGGCCAGCCGAACTTAAGTCCAACTGCGATTCTGTCGGTTGGTATTCCCTATCCTGCATATCAGGAACAAGTCGCAATCGCGGAAATATTGAATGCGCTTGACGACCGCATCGCCCTTCTCCGCGAAACCAATGCCACACTCGAAGCCATTGCCCAGGCACTGTTCAAATCATGGTTTGTTGACTTTGACCCAGTTCGAGCTAAGCAAGAAGGCCGCGAACCCGAAGGCATGGATGCCGACACCGCAGCACTCTTCCCCGACAGCTTCGAAGAGTCGGAACTGGGGTTGGTGCCGAAAGGGTGGCGGGTTTCGACATTTGGTGATTTCATAACTCGCTTGTCTGTTGGGAAAAAATATGACAACAAAACAGCTTTACAAGCAGGGAATGTACCTATTCTTGATCAAGGTAAGTCTGGTGTTATTGGGTTTCATAACGATATACCAAGTGTGAAAGCAAGTCTTGATGCACCAGTTATTGTGTTTGCTAACCACACTTGCTATATGCGACTAATTTCATTTGATTTTTCGGCAATTCAAAATGTTTTGCCATTTATCGGTAAAGAAGTTGATACTGTTTGGGCCTATCATGCTACCAAAGATCGTGTAAGTTTTTCGGAATATAAAGGGCATTGGCTCGACTTTGTAATCGAAAAAACAGTGCTGCCCGAAATGCTATTAACTTTAGCTTTTGGTAAAACGGTGAATCCACTGATAAGACGTATACGTATAAATGAATTGCAATACCAAAATCTTGCTTTTATCCGAGACACTCTCCTCCCACGGCTTATCTCCGGTCAGTTGCGATTACCGAGTGATGAATTAGATATGGAGATACTTCAATGAAATATCTACAGGATACTTTTAAGGCGGAGCTTTCAGACGATAGTAATACAAGGGTTGAGGATGGAATTGTTTATATCCGTTCACGTTATTGGTCTGCTGTAGATATTCTGGAGTTGGCACGTACGGCGGATGGCCGGAATGATGTCTTTGATGAACTTTTTGATGAATGGCTTCAGGAGCGTATTGAAAATAAATGTTCAGAAGCTGATGAATTTCTTGATAAGCTTGATCAACAGGATCGGTTTTTACGATTAATCGAGGCACACAAGGATGGTAATGTAATGCCTTTTGTTGGTGCTGGTCTCTCTATGCCAAGCGGTTATCCTGGATGGTCCTATTTTTTGCGTAAACAATGGCTTCAGACACTTCTCAATGAATCGGATCTTGACGAATTGCTTGAAAATGGCCGCTATGAAGATGCAGCGCAAAAACTTGCAGATGCTTTTAATGATGCATTATTCAGTGAAACTATTGATCATACTTTTGCTTGTTCGAGGGAGCCCTTAGCCGGTGCGGCAGGGATATTGCCATATATTTTTACTGGTAGTGTTGTTACAACTAATTTTGATAATGTCATCGAGCGATGTTATGAAAATGCTGGGCTTACATTTCCTGATAAATTATCGGGTTATGAATCGGATATAATAAGACGGATGCTTTTATCAAATCAACGATTTCTTTTGAAGCTTCATGGTAAAGCTATATCAGGAAAAGGTCGCATTCTAACGAAATCCGAATACGATCTATATTATACTGAAGGAAATACTCTCAATAAGGCCGTAAAAGCACTCTGTGACAGCAAAAGTCTCTTGTTTCTTGGTTGTAGTCTGACGGTTGATCGTACTATTTCTGTCATTAAAGACTACGTCACTGAACAAGGTCATGAGAATTTGCCAAAGCATTATGCCTTTCTTGAAGAGCCAGACACAAAAGAGGAGCGAATCAAGAGGAATGGCGATCTTGCAGCTTGTCATATTTATCCCATTTGGTACCCACAATATTTGCATGATGAATCAATCGAAGCTTTGTTGATGAAATTATACAACTCAACAAAATGATGACAGTCGTTCAACTCGAACAGGAAGCCTTTAATTGTCTAAGTGACGTGGGTTACCATCATCTCAAAGGGCTTGGCATTTCGCTGTACACTGCTGAACCTGAACTTAGCATTTGTTGTGAGGTGGGGCTTGTTTCCCGACTACGCGACGCTATTTATCAGCTAAACCCTCAGCTCATCCGGGAAAACGCTTTTCAGCAAGTAGTAGAAGCGATTACCTTGGAGCTTACGGCATGATACCAATATTGCCTGATGGATACGCCGACTGGCTGAAGAGCCTTAAAAACGATATTGCTCAAGCCCAGCAACGTGCGGGGTTGTTGGTTAATTCCGAACTGCTCCAACTCTATGGTCGTATTGGACGCGACATTTTGCAACGACAAGATTTGCTGGGTTGGGGTTCGAAAGTAATAGATCGTCTGGCTCGTGACCTTAAAGAGGAATTTCCTCACATGCGAGGATGGTCATCCAGCAACCTCAAGTACATGCGTTTTTTTGCTCAGCATTGCCCCAGCGGGCAATTTGGTCAGCAGCCTGCTGACCAATTACCCTGGTTCCATTGCGTGACCCTGCTAACCAAACTGAATAGTGATGAAGAGCGTGAATGGTATGCATTGCAAACTGCCCTTCATGGATGGTCGCGTACAACGCTGACGTTGAATATCAAGAGCCGATTGCATCTGCGTCAAGGTAGTGCCATAACCAATTTTGAAAAGCGTTTACCCTCACCAGATTCAGCGCTGGCTCGCGAAACACTGAGAGACCCCTATATGTTCGATTTCCTTGGTCTGGGCAATGATGCTCACGAACGGGATATAGAGGATGGCCTGATGCGCCACATTACCCATTTTCTTTTGGAATTGGGTGCTGGATTTGCTTTTGTTGGGCGACAGTTTCGGCTTGAGGTTGATGGCGATGAGTTTTTTATTGACCTTCTTTTTTATCATACACGCCTCAAGCGCTACATCGTAGTAGAGTTGAAAGCCACTGCGTTCAAACCGGATCATGCGGGCCAACTGAACTTTTACCTTGCTGCCGTCGATGCTAAAATCAAAGCCGAGGATGATAAACCGACCATCGGTCTTTTGCTGTGCAAACAAAAAAATCGGCTTGTTGCAGAGTATGCTCTATCAGGAATAGATAAACCAATTGGTATTGCTGAGTATCAACTCCTGCGTAATTTGCCGGAATCACTTGAACACAAGCTACCAAGTATTGAAGAAATTGAAGCGGAATTGGCAGGGAGCCTAACCATACAGAATAAAATACCATGACCGAAGATCAACTTGAGCGTGAGGCCCTTGGCTGGCTGCAGGAGGTTGGCTATGCTCATCGTTTTGGCCCCGATATTGCACCGGACGGCGCGGCACCAGAGCGGAGCAATTATACGCAGGTGCTGCTGGCCGGGCGATTGCGCGAAGCGATAACCCGTCTGAATCCGTTGGTGCCTGTGGCTGCTCGTGAAGATGCCCTGCATCAGGTGCTGAATCTTGATACTCCGGTTCTGCTTGCGGCCAATCGAGCATTTCATCATCTGCTGATCAACGGGGTGCCGGTCGAATATCAGAAAAATGGTGAGACTCGTGGCGACTTTGTCCGGTTGATCGACTTTGAAGAGGTGAACCAGAACGACTGGCTTGCGGTCAATCAGTTCTCCGTAAAAGGGCCGAAGTTCACCCGCCGCCCGGATATCGTTCTCTTCGTCAATGGCCTGCCGCTGGCAGTGGTGGAGCTGAAGAATCCTGCCGACAAGAACGCCGATCTCTGGAAAGCTTATGACCAGCTCGATACCTACAAGGAGCAGATAGCGGATCTCTTCCAGTACAACGAAATTCTTGTTATCTCTGATGGCAGTGAAGCCCG
>CAILXB010000210.1 GCA_903838025.1 uncultured Chlorobiaceae bacterium | reverse complement strand
GAACCCTTTCGGGCAAAAATGTTGTGGCCATGCAGGGTCGCTTTCACTTCTACGAAGGCTACTCCATGCACCAGATTGTCTTTCCGATCAGGGTTATGAAGCATCTCGGTGTCAAAATGCTTGGCATCACCAATGCCTGCGGTGGCCTGAATCCGGCCTACAAAAAAGGCGAAATCATGCTGATCGACGACCACATCAACCTGCTTGGCACTAACCCGCTGCTCGGCCCCAACGACCCTGAAATCGGTTCACGCTTTACCGACCTCTGCGCACCCTACTCTCCCCGCATTCTTGCCCTTGCCGAGCAGGTGGCCCTCGACCACAGAATCAAGGTTCAGCGTGGCGTTTATGTCGCACTCTCCGGCCCCTGCCTTGAAACCCGCGCCGAATACCGCATGTTACGCATCCTTGGCGCCGATGTCGTCGGCATGTCAACCGTACCAGAGGTGATCGCCGCTGTCCATCAGGGAACAGAGGTTTTCGGTATGTCGATCATTACCGACGAGTGTTTCCCCGACTGCCTCAAATCGGTCAGCATCGAAGAAATCATCGAAGTATCCAACCATGCTGAACCAAAAATGACCTCTATCTTCAAGTCTATTGTAGCAAACCTTTAATCGTACATCACACCTATGATAGACGCCATATCGTTCAAAAACAACACGCTTCACTACCTCGACCAGCGTTATCTGCCGCTCAAGGAGAATTACGTTGCTACCAAAGAGTACCGCGAGGCCATAGAGGCGATCAAGACACTTGCCGTGCGCGGCGCACCACTGATTGGCGTTGCAGCAGCCTACACCATTGTCCTCGGCATCAACAGTTTCAAGGGCACCAAAGAGGAGTTTCCTCCTTTTTTCAAAGCGCTTGTTGCTGAAGTTGAAGCTTCACGCCCGACTGCCGTCAACCTCTTTTTTGCGGCGGCCCGTATGAAAAAGGTCTATAATGAAAATTTTGAGGCCGACTCCATTGAAACGCTCTTTGCAAAAATGAGCGCTGCCGCGAGCAAAATTCATACCGATGAAATTGCTAATTGCGATGCCATGTCGCGCCACGGTGTTGAGCAGATCAAGTCTGACCTGGCCCACATCCTCAAAACCCGCAAGCTCAACGTGCTGACCCACTGTAACACCGGCACCCTTGCATGCTGTGGCACAGGTTCTGCGCTTGGCGTCATCAGACTTGCCTGGCAGGAGGGGCTGATTGAGCGCGTCATCACCTCCGAAAGTCGTCCGCTTTTGCAGGGGCTTCGCTTAACAGCCTGGGAACTTGAACAGGATGGCATCCCCTTTGTCTCCATCTCCGACTCCTCATCGGCATTTCTGATGCAGCGCGGGATGATTGATTTCGGTATTGTCGGCGCAGACCGGATTGCCGCTAACGGCGACACAGCCAACAAGATCGGTACCTGTGCCCACGCCATCAGCGCCTGGCACCACAACTTGCCCTTCTACATCGCCGCGCCGGTATCAACCATTGATATCACGATTCCTGACGGGACCTGCATCCCGATTGAAGAGCGGAACGCCGATGAGCTGAGAACCATTTTTGGCACACAGGTGGCCTCACCAACCACACCGGTGCTCAACTACGCCTTCGACGTCACCCCCGGCAAATTATTGAGGGGAATCATCACCGATAAAAAAGCGGTTGTTGGTGATTATGTTACAGGACTTGCTGCGTTGATGGTGGAGTAAGCACTGAACGTTCTGCAAACGCAAGATCAGAGAGGCTCACCGGAACTTTCGAGTTCCTGGTGTGCCTCTTTTTTACGCGTACTCGAACACATCCATAGGAACTGATTTCGCCGGTTCCAGATGGCCGTGTACGATTCGTCGAATTTTTTCTGTCGTCTCCCGGCTAAACGTTTTGTCACCACACCGAGCACACACTTTAGCAGGAATACCTTCCACCAAAACATGCTTTCCGTTGAGGTTAAATACCTCTTCAACAATTTCTGCGCGGGCCTCGCCTGACCCGCAAATATTACAATGAAACATACCTATCTCCTCACTGAATAGTTCTTGATCCATCTCTCCTGATCGGGCTCATAGATTGTGATAATCTTGATCAAGCCCTCGCCGGTCTCTACTCGCGTGACCTGTATGTGAACGGGTCGCCCTGACTGCATGAATCCCGACAGAAGACAACTCGGGGCATACTTGTCATCAGGGTAATCTTCTATAATTTCTATGTTCTCTCCAATTTCCCGTATTTCACTTTCACTTATGTTGCGCTCAACAGATCGTTTGAACGCATGATAACTGAACTCAAATTCGCCACGCGTCAAATGCTCTCGTATTTTTTCGATAGTTTTCATACACGAAGGCTGGCTGCTTTATAAAATTTGCGCTGCTCTGACGTTGTTCTTTCGAGCAAGTGGCGATCCTGCAATTACTAACTTAACAGTCAGAATACACAAAAGCCACGACAACAACAATACACTCACGATGAGCGCTTGCGTTAAATCATGGTTCCAGCAACCCTCTATTTCACTGACAACATTCAAGAATTCTCGTTACATTCTCCTTATAAATCAAACAACGATCAAGAAAGAATACAAAAGGGCTTTATGGACACACTTTTTCTGGCGCGATCCCAGTTTGCCTTCACCTCGATTTTTCACTTCTTCTTTATCCCGCTGACGCTCGGGCTCTCCATCTTTACGGCCATTCTTGAAACTGCCTATGTGAGAACCGGCAAAAAGAAGTACCGCCAACTGACCAAATTCTGGGGCACCCTTTTTTTGATCAACTTTGCGGTCGGGGTGGTCACCGGCATTGTGATGGAATTTCAGTTCGGCATGAACTGGTCAAACTATGCCCGATTTGTCGGAGATATTTTTGGCGTGCCGCTCGCCGTAGAGACACTCCTTGCCTTTTTCGTTGAATCAACCTTTCTTGGCCTCTGGGTTTTCGGGTGGGACAGACTTCCCAAGCCGCTCCATGCCGCCTGCATCTGGATTGTTGCCTTTGGCTCTACCATGTCGGCCTTCTGGATTCTGGTTGCCAACTCCTTTATGCAATCCCCCACGGGCTACACCATGGCCACAGGAGCCACTCGCCCTGAGCTGGTCGATATTATGGCCCTCCTGTTCAACCACAATGTGTGGCAACAGTTTCCCCACGTCCTTGCTGGAGGAATTGTCACCGCAGGATTTCTTGTGATCGCTATCAGTTCATGGCAGTTAAGCAAAGGAACAACAGAGCGAAACGCTTTTGAAAGCTCCCTGAAGTTTGGCGCCATCTTTGCCTTTATCGGCACAATTCTAGTGATTTTGGCTGGCCACTCCCAGATGCAGAATCTCCTCAAAACCCAGCCGATGAAAGTTGCGGCGGCTGAAGCGCTCTGGGAGAGTGAAAACCCCGCAAGCTTCTCCCTCTTCACTATTGGAGATGAAGAGGGGCTCAAGGATGTTTTTTCAATACGGGTGCCGAAACTCCTCTCCTTTCTTGCCTACAACTCCTTTGAGGGTGAAGTGAGGGGAATCAAAAACCTGCAAAAAGAGTATGAACTGCAATACGGCCCCGGAAACTACATGCCCTCCATTGTCACTGCCTACTGGAGCTTCCGGTTCATGGCCGGATCGGGCGCGCTGATGCTCTTCATCGCTCTGCTCGCCCTCTACAAGGTGATCAAGGAGAGCTACACCTTTTCTCCGCTGGTCGGCGCCCTGCTCTTCTGGTCGATGCTGCTACCATGGATAGCCAACTCATCGGGGTGGATTCTTGCGGAGATGGGTCGTCAACCCTGGATTGTGTTTGGCCTGCTGAAAACTGAAGAGGGCATTTCACCCGCAACGGTGGTCAGCAGCACCGAGCTGATGATCTCACTTGCGCTCTTTGTAACACTCTATGCGGCGCTTGCCGTGACTGATCTTTTGCTGATGAAAAAGTATGCATCCGCAGGAATCGAAAGTGGTGAGCATACTCTGAACTAACCTGTAAAAGGGAATATTACAACAATGGATGTACAAACACTCTGGTTCATACTCATCGCATTTCTTTTCATCGGCTTTTTTGTGCTTGAAGGGTTTGATTTCGGTGTCGGAATCCTGCTCCCCTTCATGGGCCGAGACGACCGTGAACGACGCATTGTCATCAACACCATCGGCCCCTTCTGGGACGGCAATGAGGTGTGGCTGATCACCGCTGTCAGTGGCATGTTTGCAGCGTTTCCCGACTGGTACGCCACCCTCTTCAGCGCCCTCTATCTGCCGGTCGTGATCATGATTGTGGCCCTTATCTTCCGTGGTGTCGCCTTCGAGTTCCGCAGCAAGCGCGACCATCCGGCATGGCGCAGCTTCTGGGACTGGAGCATTTTTTGGGGAAGCATCATCCCTGCCCTGCTCTGGGGCATAGCCCTCGCCAATTTCATCCGGGGAGTACCCGTTGACAGCACCATGAACTATACCGGCGGCCTTCTGAACCTCGTAAACCCCTACGCCCTGCTCTGCGGCATAACCTCACTCTTTATCTTCACACTCCACGGAGCCATCTTTCTTGCCCTCAAAACTACCGCAGCTCTTCAACAGAGAGCTATGAGCTTCGCCAAAAAGCTCTGGGCTCCAGCGACCCTCCTCTGCATCCTCTTCATGATCTTTTCCAGCGCCGAAACTGACCTCTTCGGCCACCTTGGGATCAATCCTGGCACCATTCCGGTCTTCAGTGTGCTGGCACTCATCTCGGTGATCTTTCTGCTGCAAAAAAATGCAAGCGGTTGGGCTTTTTTTATGACCTCTATCGCCATCGCTTTCTCCACCATCACCATCTTCATGGGACTCTATCCGCGCCTGCTTGTTTCGAGCCTCAATCCGGCATGGAGCCTCACCATCTATAACAGCTCGGCATCCGACTACTCCCTCGGCCTTGTCTCCACGGTTGCCCTGATTTTTATTCCCGTTATTCTCATCTACCAGGGATGGAGCTACTGGGTGTTCCGCCAGCGAGTAACGGTAGATTCGAAGCTGGAGTACTGAGGGGAACGACCCAGAGAGCGCTCGAGGTCACCATCACAGGGCTTCACACATGGAGGGCTCACGGTCACCATCACAGGGCTTCACACATGGAGCGCTCGAGGTCACCTTCACAGGGCTTCACCCATGGTGCGCTGCGGTCACCTTCACAGGGCTTCACACACATGGTGCGCTGCGGTCACCTTCACAGGGCTTCACCCTGTGTTCGTGTATAACGCCCTTTCAGGGCTGATAATAATGTGGTATTATACAGGTATGGGAGCCCTGAAGGGGCGGAATCTGTTAACGGTGGGCGGAGCCCATCGATGATCACCGCAGATGGTAAGCGGAGCCCATCGATGATCACCGCAGATGGTAAGCGGAGCCCATCGATGACTACCGCAGATGGTAAGCGGAGCCCATCGATGATCACCGCAGATGGTAAGCGGAGCCCATCGATGATCACCGCAGATGGTAAGCGGAGCCCATCGATGATCACCGCAGATGGTAAGCGGAG
>CAILXB010000209.1 GCA_903838025.1 uncultured Chlorobiaceae bacterium | reverse complement strand
TTGAAATAAAGTACTCAAGAACCGTAAGTCCCTCCTTGAGGTTCGAGATAATCGGGTTTTCAATAATTTCACCCGGTTGGCCCGACATGGATTTTTGTGGACGGGCAATAAGACCCCTCATACCTGTAAGCTGACGAACCTGCTCACGGGAGCCTCGAGCACCCGAATCAAGCATCATATAGAGCGGATTAAAACCGTCACGATCTTTTTGCAGTTTCTCGTATGACTCTTGGGCAACGATATTTGATGTTTTCTGCCAGACATCGACTATCTGGTTATATCGCTCATTATCAGTCAGGGTTCCACTATTGTAAGCCTTGACAACCTTGGTGCTGTCACGCTGTGCGTTCTTGATATACCTAGCCTTGGTTTCAGGCACAATGGCATCGGAAAGACCAACTGAAAGTCCCCCCTTCATTGCATAGTGGAAACCAACTTCCTTGATATTGTCAAGAAATTTGGCTGTTTCGACGTTACCAACCTCACTGCTCAGTCGCCCGATCAGCTCCTTGGCAACCTTTTTGTCAATTACGCGATTAATAAATCCTATCTTTGTGGGTACATGCTGGTTGAAGATCACTCTGCCGACTGTCGTAAGCAAAATGGACTTCTTCTCAATCTGCGATTTCAGCCAGGCAATTTTTTCCGGCGACAGACCTGCCATCGTATCAAGGACACGCAGCGAATCAAATTTTTGGTCAATTTCTCCGCGGTACTGGATAAAAATTTGCGCATGCAGGCCAACACGCTCTTCATTATAAGCGATAAGCACATCTTCAGAGCTGTAGAATATCTGCGCCTCACCAAAATCTCCAGAACGCGATTTGGTCAGATAATACATGCCGAGTACCATGTCCTGTGACGGTACCGTGACCGGCTTGCCCGACTGCGGCAGAATCAGATTATGCGACGACAGCATGAGCAGCGAAGCTTCAAGCTGCGCTTCCTGCGACAAAGGAATATGAACAGCCATCTGGTCACCATCAAAGTCGGCGTTGAAAGCCGTACAGACAAGCGGATGAATCTGAATGGCCTTGCCTTCAATCAAGAGTGGCTGAAATGCCTGGATACCAAGGCGGTGAAGTGTTGGGGCTCTGTTAAGCAGCACCGGACGGCCATCAATGACCTTTTCAAGCACATCCCAGACAATGGGATCTTTTTTGTCGATCAGCTTTTTGGCCGATTTGACCGATTTTGCAATACCACGATCAACAAGACGACGAATCACAAAGGGCTGAAAGAGCTCGATAGCCATACTTTTCGGCAGACCACACTCATGCAGCTTTAATTCCGGACCAACCACAATAACCGAACGGCCAGAGTAATCGACCCTCTTTCCAAGCAGATTCTGACGGAACCGGCCCTGCTTGCCCTTGAGTGCATCCGAAAGCGACTTCAGGGGCCTGTTTGACTCACCTGTCTTGACCGCATTGGCCTTGCGTGAGTTATCAAAGAGGGCATCAACCGCCTCCTGGAGCATTCTTTTCTCGTTTCTCAGAATAACCTCTGGCGCTCGGATATCAATCAACTTTTTCAGCCGGTTGTTGCGGATAATGACCCTGCGATAGAGATCATTGAGATCCGACGTGGCAAACCGACCACCTTCAAGAGGCACAAGCGGACGAAGTTCAGGCGGAATAACCGGCACGACTTCCATCACCATATATTCCGGCTTGTTGCCTTCATAGACGTAAGGTTCAGGAAGTTCATCCTCCGGAAAGAGCCCCTGAGGCTTTTTCCGGGTTTTCTTGTGCGGCTCATAACTTTTTCTGAACGCCTCAACAACCTTCAGGCGTTTAAGCGCATCGGTTCTTTTCTGTTCCGAGTTGCTCTCTTTGAGCACCTTGCGCAAATGTATCGCCGATGCATCAAGATCAATGTTCTTGAGAAGCATGTGAATGGCTTCCCCGCCCATTTTTGCAACAAACTTTTCAGGATCCGAATCCTCAAGGTCCTGATTATCTTCATACTCGGTGATAATCTGGAAATACTGCTCTTCCGTCAGACGGTCAAGCTTCTTGATCCCCTGTTTTTCACCAGGTTCACCGGGGTTAATGACAACATAGACCTCGTAATAGATAATACGCTCGAGCTCTTTGGTCGAAAGGTCAAGCAATGCGCCGATTTTGCTCGGAACCGAACGGAAAAACCAGGTATGCACCACAGGAACAGCAAGGGCTATATGGCCCATGCGCTCCCTGCGGACACTCTTGGTTGTAACCTCAACACCGCACCGGTCACAGATAATCCCTTTATAGCGTACACGCTTGTATTTACCGCAATAACACTCCCAGTCCTTTGTAGGCCCAAAGATTTTTTCGCACATCAAACCGTCCCGCTCAGGTTTGAACGTGCGGTAGTTTATCGTCTCCGGCTTCAGCACCTCTCCCCGTGAATGGGCAAGAATGCTCTCGGGTGACGCAATACTAAACTTTATTCTCGAAAATTCACCTTTTAAGGGCGATGCTCCCTGTGAAAAAATCATAGTCAATATCCCTGGTTAAACGACTCTTTTGAACGTCCGATAATGATGTACACGCCAATTAACACATTACTAAGGAACCTTGTCGTCAATACGTATCTCGAGACCCAAGCCCTGCAGTTCTCTCACAAGAACATTGAAGGACTCCGGTATTCCTGGCTCCGGCAGGTTCTGACCTTTAACAATAGCCTCGTAGGTTTTGTTCCGCCCTATCACATCATCTGATTTGACCGTCAACATCTCCCTGAGGATATTCGCTGCGCCGTAGGCTTCAAGAGCCCAGACCTCCATTTCACCAAACCTCTGACCGCCAAACTGCGCTTTACCACCGAGCGGCTGCTGGGTTATGAGCGAGTATGGACCGGTTGAACGAGCATGAATCTTGTCATCAACAAGGTGACCAAGCTTGAGCATATAGATATAGCCAATGGTCACTTCATCATCAAACCGCTCGCCGGTACGTCCATCAAACAGACTTACCTTGCCATTCGTCGGAAGACCAGCCCTTTCGAGTTCATGCTGCACCTCCTCATAAGTGGCACCATTGAAAATTGGCGTTTTAAACTTGACACCAAGCTTCTTGGCTGCCCAGCCAAGCGATGTTTCATAGAGCTGGCCAATATTCATACGGCTCGGCACACCAAGCGGATTGAGCACAATATCAACCGGGGTACCATCTGCCATAAAGGGCATATCCTCAATCGGCAAAATTTTGCCCACAACACCCTTGTTGCCGTGTCGTCCGGCCATCTTGTCACCTACCTGAATTTTCCTTTTCTGGGCAATGTAACACTTGGCAAGCTCCT
>CAILXB010000208.1 GCA_903838025.1 uncultured Chlorobiaceae bacterium | reverse complement strand
TTCAAGCGTCACCGTGCGGCCCGTGGTTGAATGCAAAATCCCCGAAGGCCTGAGCCCCAATGAGGCAAACATCACCGCAACAATGGCAAGAATGCTAAGCGGAAAACTTAAAAACCACTTGGAACTGATTCTCGACGACATTTTGCCAAGACCCATGATAACCAGCGAGGCAAACGTAATCAGCGAAATCCACCCTGCAAAGGAGCGCAAAGGCGTAAGGTACTCGATAAGGTTCGCTGCAGGTAACTTGTACCCGGTTAAAAACGATACCCCGAAAAACAAAGCACCCATTGAGGCCGCTCCGCCTACGGCCAGAGCAGCAAGCTTACCATTTGATTTGTTGTCCATGACTGGTAATGAATTAGGTGTTAGTGGCTTACCCTAAAAATTATGGAGTAAGATAAGCATAAATAGTAAAGACGACAAACAGAAAGCTGAAAAAGCTTGCCATTGACAACAGGAAAATTTTATTCCGCGCCAAGGGGCTTCTCTCTTGCTGCAAAAAAAAACAACAAGAACTCCAGTATGTCGCTCTCTTTTTCACTGATTATCCTCAAGAAACAAAGTTTCAGGGAATCGATCTCACGGAATTGAAAGGGTTCAAAAAAAGTGCCCTTATTTGTAACTCAGTCAATTTTTTAGAATACTGGGGAAAAATTGTTTCAATAACCTCCGGGGAATTTGTTCATCCTATGATTACCACAACCAGCAGCGTCATCGACTTTGAAAAGGCTGAACGCGATTTTCTGTTTCTCCTCCTCTGCTTTCAGGAGGTACTCCATGACCTCGGGGAACATGAACTTGCAGAGCACCTCCCCTGGCAGAATGGGGGGCTTCCCCTTGAGCGCTATCCCAACAGCGAGCGCGCCCTTCAGGCGTTTTCCATCTTTTTTCAACTGCTCAACATGGCCGAAGAGAACTCCGCAGCCCAGAACCGCCGGGCACTCGAAGCTGAACAGGGACTTGGGCATCTCACCGGTCTCTGGGGAAGAACCCTGCTGCGCTTTCGGGAACGCGGAATCACAGAGCGAGAGATTTGCCAACTGCTGCCGGAGGTCTCCATCGAGGCCGTTTTGACCGCACATCCAACCGAGGCCAAACGAAAAACCGTACTTGAGCAGCACCGCCAACTCTACCTGCTGCTGGTACAACGTGAAAACCAGATGTGGACCCCGCTCGAAAAGCTCGACATCCGCAATGAAATCAAAGTGGTAATGGAACGGCTATGGAGGACAGGAGAGATTCTCTTCGAAAAACCTGAAGTGGCCGATGAAAGGCGCAATGTCATTCACTACCTCTTTAATATCTTTCCCGAAGTGTTACCGATGCTCGACAAACGACTCTTGCAGGCATGGAGGGATGCAGGGTTTGACAGCGCCAAGCTCTCTGATCCCCGTAACCTGCCCCGCCTCCGCTTTGGAAGCTGGGTAGGGGGCGACCGTGACGGCCACCCGCTCGTCACCGCAGAGGTCACCGAAGAGACGCTCGTCGATATGCGTCATAATGCCCTTGCACTTGTGCGGCGCCATCTCAAGCAACTCGCATCAAAATTAAGTTTCAGCGAGCAACTCCAGACTCCAGGCAAAGAGCTTCTGCTGCGCATCGAGAGCCTCTGCCTTAAACTGGGAGAGAGAAGCCTGAAGGCCATCCAGCGAAACCGCCATGAACCCTGGCGCCAGTTCCTCAACTTGATGATCGCCTCTCTTCCGCGCGACGCCGATGCATCAGGAACCATTCTTACTGGTAAGCCAAACTGCTACGCCAGTGCTGAAGAACTCCTCGAAGATCTCTCGCTCCTGCGCCAGTCACTCCTTGACGTCGGAGCGCAGCATATTGCCGACACAGAGGTCGCACCAGTCTACCGGATTGTGCAGACCTTCGGCTTCCACCTTGGCGCACTCGATATTCGTCAGAACAGCCACTTTCACGATCTGGCACTCTCACAGCTCATGACGGCTTCCGGCCTGAACGCCAACAATTTTCTGGAGTGGGATGAGCCCGAAAGAAGGGCTTTCCTCGACTGGGAACTACTCTCTCCCCGCCCCTTTACCCATCCTGACATGAAGGTTGGAGCTGAAGCCGATGCGGTACTCGCCTGCTACAAGGTACTGCTCAACCACAGCAAAGAGCACGGCACCAGTGGCATTGGCTCACTCATTGTCAGCATGACCCGCAATGCCTCTGACCTGCTCGCCATCTATCTCTTTGCCCGGGAAGTCGGCCTGATGACCCCGGCGGGTGATGGAGACGCCTGCATCCTTCCTGTTGTCCCCCTCTTTGAAACCATTGAGGATCTCGAAAAGAGCCCGGCAATCCTTGATGAGTTCCTGAGCCACCCCGTCACACAACGAAGCCTCGAATACCGGAGAAAACGGGCGGGCAAAACAAAAGCGGTGCAGGAGGTGATGATAGGATACAGCGACAGCAACAAGGATGGAGGAATTTTTGCAAGTACGTGGAAGCTCTATCGCGCCCAGGAAGCACTGCTTGAAACCGCCGCACGCCACAACACCGACCTCCTCTTTTTTCATGGACGGGGAGGAAGCATCAGCCGTGGAGCAGGCCCGACACACCGCTTTGTGAAGGCGCAACCCTACGGTTCCATCAATAGAGGCCTCTGCTTTACCGAACAGGGAGAGACCATCGCACAGAAATATGCCAACCGCATCAGTGCCGTCTACAACCTTGAACTCTTCATGGCCACGGTTACCGGAGCAATGGCAAAAGAGCGGAAGAGCCCCAAAAGGGCGCACCCCCTTGAACCTGTTATGGACATCCTCGCGCAAAAAAGCAACCTTGCCTACCGGGAATTGATTGAAGCGGAAGGGTTTCTCACCTTTTTCCGTGAAGCGACCCCCATCGACGTTATAGAATCGTCAAGAATAGGATCACGCCCCTCACGAAGAAGCGGCCAGACAAGCCTCAAAGATCTGCGGGCCATCCCCTGGGTTTTCAGTTGGAACCAGGCCCGATTTTCACTCTCGGGATGGTATGGCGTCGGCTCAGCGCTTGAGCATCTGCACACCACCAACCCGGAAGCCTTCGACGAAATCCGCTTCCGCAGCCACGCCTGGCCACCGCTTCGCTACATCATCAGCAACGCCGACACCAGCATGGCATCAGCCGACCTGCAAATAATGCACCAATACGCAGAACTGGTCAACGACAGTGCCATCCGGGAGCGCATCCTCGGCATGATCGAGGCCGAATACAAGCGTGCAAAAAAATACATTGAGCTGCTCTTTGCCGAGCCCCTCGAAATCCAGCGCATGAACGTCAACAAATTCATCGCCCCCCGCCGCGAAGGGCTCGAAATGCTCCACCAGCAACAAATCAAGCTCCTCAAAGAGTGGCGCGCCCTCAAGGAGTCCGCCATGCAAAGTGAAGCCGAGCGCCTTCTGCTGGAGCTCTTTTTGACCGTTAACGCCATATCGGGGGGGTTGCGAACTACGGGGTAACCTGGGAGCATCTGGGAGCATCTGGGAGTGCTTGGGAGCCCCCGGGAGCGCCGAGCCCCAGCTCGGCATTCATAACTCAAAGTAAAGCTCCCCATGATTGAGGCTCTGCTGGTTGTGGTGACAACAAGGTGCACCAATTTGGCGGGCAGGAGGAAAAGTTCCTTCTTCAGACGGTGCAGTATTCGGGCATTATTGCTCTCTGAATATGAAGAAGAATTAAATTTAGTCTATATTCAGTCTTGAGCAACAGTATTTCTGTGAAAAGGAGCAACAATGAAACTTTCAGAAAGGGTGCGCCCTATTTCCTACCTTAAGTCACATGCCGCCGAGATCGTAAGGGACTTTGAAGAAAATCGGAGCCCGCTTATCGTCACCCAGAATGGTGAAGCGAAGATTGTCGTCATGGACATTCGTACCTACGAAGAACAGATTGAAACCATGGCTTTTCTGAAGCTTATCAACCTTGGCAAAAAAGATATTTCAGAGGGGAAATTTCAAAGCGTTGAGGATTTTTTTTCTGATATGGAGAGGGAAGAATAGTGGTACACTCTGTTTTTATTCTCGATTGCGCGAAAGATGATTATCGTGAAATCCAAAAATACGTTAAGCGTAAGTTTGGTGCGGCGGCACAGAAATCTTCAGAGCAACAATACAAAGAGATTCTGAGAGATATCGGCGAGTTCCCCGCTTCTGGTTTTGTTCCTGATGAGGCGGTTCGACTTGGGTTGCAGGGAATTCGCGAGAGGCTGGTTGGACAAACCAGAGTCATCTATGAAGTTGGAGTGCGGGATGTTTATGTCTACATGTTCGTATCAACCCGTCGGGATTTCATGACAATGCTCACCGATCGATTGCTTAAAGAGTAATACCATGCTCAGCTTCTGCCGGGCAATCTCGATAAACTCCGGATTGATTTCGTACCCGATAGAGTTTTGTTCGAGATTCTTTGCGGCAAGTGAGGTTGTCCCGCTGCCCATGAAGGGATCAAGCACGGTATCGCCCCGGAAGGCGAACATTTTAATGAGCCGGTGCGGAAGCTCTTCGGGGAACATGGCGAGGTGCCCCTCCTGTTTTGCCCCGGCAAAGTTCCAGTGGCCAAAGAAGTAGGTGTTCCACTCCTCGGTGGTCATGGCTGAACGCTCTTTCTGCTCTTTGGTGGGCTTTGGAGCGTCGCCCTCTCGCATTCGTTCCAGACAAGGTTCAGGTTGTTGATGTAGCTCTCGTAACTCTCGTGAAAGCCGATCTGCTTCTCCGTACCGTAGTCCTTGAGCTGCCAGTAGGGTGGTGAAGTGACAACAAGATGCACCAACCTGTCAGCGAGGAATATACTTGAACGGCATTGCGTGAACGTGAAGAGGTGAGTCAGAGAGTTTTTGCTCACTATCTGAACGTGACAAAGGAATCGGTCAGCCAATGGGAATGCGGACAAAAGATACCTGCCGGAACAAACATTGAAACTTCTTTCTCTTGTAGAACGGAGAGGAATTAGCACTATTGCCTGAGACTGCTGACAAGTAACTGGTAAAATGTCACCTTCTCTTTTGCATCTTTTAGAATCTGAATTTGATACATCTCTTGATAGATACCAAAATTATATTTAGATTAGGAGAATGTTTTTTATCAAGGGGGATTACCTATGCCTGTTACTGCAAAGATTTTTATATCAGGGCGAAGTCAAGCCGTCCGAATACCGAAGGAGTTCCGTTTCGAGGGAAAAGAGGTCTTTATCCGTCGTGATGTAATTTCCGGTGATATCATTTTGTCACACCATCCCGATTCATGGTCAGGGCTGTTTGAGCTTGATACAACAACTGAAGTGCCTGCAGATTTTATGCAAGCTGACGATCGAACGCAGCCAGAGCAATTGCGAGATCCTTTTGAAGGGTGGACAGAATGAGCCTCTACATGCTGGATACGAATATTGCCAGTCATATTATCAAAGGTGACATTCCTCTTGTTCGTGAGAGGCTTGTTGCTGTACCAATACAACATGTTGTAGTGTCATCGGTTACGCAGGCTGAATTACTCTATGGCTTGGCAAAACGCGCCTATCCAAAGGGTCTTACAGCCCGAGTCCATGAGTTTTTGATTCGGGTAAAAATATTGGCTTGGGATAAAGAGGTTGCCGTCTTCTATGGTGATCTTCGAACCAAGTGCGAAACCGCAGGTGTGACACTCTCACCACTTGACCTTATGATTGCGGCTCATGCTCAAGCCGTCAATGCCGTTCTTGTCACGGGAGATAAAGCGTTTACCAGAGTCCCTGATCGGTTAATCATAGAAAATTGGACACTGCCACCAGACCGATCATCATCTGGAACAATCCTGCAAGAATAATTCGTGGGATATTCGGAGGTACTGAGGATACACATCTCCGATGAGTGCTCCCGCTTGATTTTTTCGGTCAAATAGCCAGCCGCTTTATCGTGCGTGAAGGGTTCGCTCTTGATGCCGATCAGTTTTACCGTCAACCCGTTGGATAGCCTCACTTTTTCTGGGCTGAGTATCTCTTTGACCGTGAAGAACTCCTCACGCTCTGCCTCGCCCTCTTTCTCAATCCTGGAGCCAAAGGTGAGCTTTCGGGGATCTCTCTTTTTGTCGAGCTTGTGGGGATCTTTGAACTGATAGGGCAACTGCTCAATGGCTGCGGCAACATCGCCCTTGAGCGTGTCGTGCAGAAACTCGTATTCCGTGCCCATAAAATCGGGCTGCCTGGAGTTGAGCTTCTGTTTGGAAATCTCGATAAACTCCGGATTG
>CAILXB010000207.1 GCA_903838025.1 uncultured Chlorobiaceae bacterium | reverse complement strand
AAGGTACGGTCCAAAATGAGAAAGCGCAGGATGTTGTCGGGATCAATTTTTGAGAGATAGACCTTGCGAAAGGCCTCAAGTGCACTGCAACTCTTGAGCACCGCCATCCATTGAATGATATCCTCTGAACCGGCAACGAGTTCCGGCTGGCTTTGCGCTTCGGAGAGCAGCATGTGGTATTTTACATCAATGAGCCGGGCGATGTTGTCGGTGCGCTCAAGATACTTGGCAATCTGTATGAAGTCCCACCCCTCGTTGTGCGAGAAGGTGTTATCGGTAATGCCCTGGAAGAGATGCGAGGCATTCTTGATCTCCTTGTAGAAGCCGTAGGGGTCGTTATGCACAAACTGCGGGGTCACACTCTGGAGGTAGTGGTAGAGGTTGTTGACCTGCTCCCACATTTCACTTGAGATGCTCTCGATGATGCTGCGTGCATTCTCCCTTGCCAGGCCGACACAGGAGGTGATAGAGTTCGGATTGCTTTTGTTGAAGACGAGGTAATCGGTTACCGTATGGGCGGAGTACTCGTCATAGAGGCTGTTGAAGCGCTCCTTGTCGCTGGTGACAAGAATAAGCGCCACCCAGTAACTCGGGTTCTCAATATGGGTAATTTTATTGAGATCGAGCAACAGGTTGAAATTGACGTCAAGAAACCTGGCAGTATTTTCTGCCCGTTCAAAATAACGGCTCATCCAGAAGAGCGATTCGGCAACACGACTTAACATAAAGAGTAATAAATTAGTGTTTATTCGTCAACAACCCAGGTGTCCTTGCTGCCTCCTCCCTGAGAGGAGTTGACCACCAGTGAACCGCGCTTGAGGGCCACCCTTGTCAAGCCTCCGGGAACTATAGTAACAGTTTTACCGTACAAAACATAGGGACGAAGGTCGATATGGCACCCAAAAAGCTCGGTATCATTGAAAAAGCTTGGGTGGCGCGACAGCGAAATGGTTGGCTGGGCGATGTAGTTGCGGGGATTGGCCACAATCATCTCCGCAAAATTCTCCTGTTGCTCAATCGTCGATTCCGGCCCGATCAACATGCCGTAGCCTCCCGATTCATTAGCCGCCTTCACCACCAGGGTGTCGAGGTTTGCCAGAATATATTTCAGGTCGGAAGGGTTGCTTGCCAGCCAGGTTGGTACATTCTGTAAAATCGGATCTTCACCGAGATAGTATTTGATAATTTGAGGCACAAAACTGTAGATCACCTTGTCGTCAGCCACGCCGCAACCGATGGCGTTGGCCAGTGTAACATTGCCTTTTCGGTACGCATTCACAATACCCGCAACACCGAGCTTCGAGTCAGGGCGGAAGACAAGCGGATCAAGATAGGCATCGTCAACGCGCCGGTAGACCACATCCACCTGCTCAAGCCCTCTGGTGGTTCTGGTGTAGACCTTGTTGTTGTTGACTACAAGATCTTTTCCTTCGGTCAACTCAACACCCATCTGGCGGGCCAGGAAGCTGTGTTCAAAATAGGCTGAGTTGTAGATGCCGGGAGTAAGCACCACCACGTTTGGTTCACGGCGCGAAACCGGGCTGATCTCCTGCAGGGTGCGGAGCAGCTCCTGCGGATAGTTCTCGATTGGCCGGATTTTGTATTTGTCGAAAAGTACCGGGAAGGCGCGTTTCATCGCTTGCCGGTTTTGCAGCATATAGGAGACGCCGCTCGGGGTGCGCAGATTGTCTTCAAGTACCAGATAGTCGCCCTTGCCGTCACGGATGATATCGCTGCCGGTAACGTGAATGTAGACGCCAAGAGGTGGATTAATGCCTACAAATTCTCGTCTGAAATGCTGGCTTCCGAGAATCAGTTCGGCTGGAATCACCTTGTCTTTGAGGATTTTCTGGCCATGATAGATGTCGTGCAGAAAGGCATTGAGCGCCGTAATGCGCTGCGTAAGCCCCCGCTCGATGGTCTGCCATTCGTTGGCAGGCAGCACTCTCGGAATAAGATCAAATGGAAAGAGCCTCTCAACACCCTCCTCTTCGCCATAGACGGTAAAGGTGATACCCTGATTCCGGAAAAAAATATTGACAATCTCCCGGCGTGCCTTGATATCGTCCACCGAAAACTGGCCGAAGCGGTGAAGCATCTTGTCGTAGTGGGTTCTGGGAGTTCCCTCTTTTGAGATAACCTCGTCGAAAAACTGGGAGGTTTCGGCTTCGTAGCGCTCAAAGAAGCGAATCATAGGAGTATGGATTCGTGTTGTTTATGGAGAATCGCCTTTTGCTTACGGTATATACTTAAATAAATTCGGATATTTATGAAATATGCCTAAGAAATTTAAAATCATTCAAAATGAAAGTAACAAAGTGAGCAAAACCAACAAATTTAACCGTGTTGATCACAGAAGCTCGGGAGCGCCTCATCCCGGGAGTTTCGTTGAAACAGAAGAGTTTGAGGCCGAATCGGTCTTGTTTATGGTTTGAGCAAAAAAATCGCACAAAACAGTTGCATAAAAGAACGATCGTTCTTAAATTCAGCCTATAAAAACAAATTATGTCAAGACCGAAAAAAGTCACCGACTCAGCAATACTCGATGCAATTGAGCGAGTTGTCGTCAAGCATGGTGCATCCCGCCTCTCCATCGATGCCGTAGCTCAGGAAGCAGGGATCAGCAAATCGAGGGTGGTTTACGACTACAAATCCAAGACCGCCCTGCTCGAAGCTCTGATTGATCGGCAGTTTGAGCGAGATACGGCACGCATCAACTCTATGCTCGTCGAGTGCGCCGAAACCCCTCACCCCGAACTTTTCGCACGTCTCAAAATTGCCGATTGTGCCCTGGATGATACGGAACGTGCTGTCGCCATGGCCATCACCTCGTCAATGTCGAGCGAAGAGTCGCTCAGGCAGCGGATGCTGAAGTGGATAGAACGGGACCTGCTCGCCATGGCTAACGGAGCGAATCCTGAGGCGGCCCGCATGGCCTATTTCGCCTTTATCGGTTTCAGTTGCCACGAGTGGTTCGGCCTCGTCCAGAGAAGCGACGAGGAGCGTCTGCCGTTCCTGGAACAGATCCGGAAAATGTATGTCGGGTATTCTGAAAGCCATTCGGTAACCAAACCAAACCCACAAAAAGGATAAGGTATTAATCATGAAAAGGTCGTATATCATCGCCGGTTTGCTTGTCACCCTGATTGCAGGCTGGTACCTGTGGTCGAAGGGATCGTCAGACCACGTCCAGGATTCGAGCATGAAACCGGAGGTCAGTGTCGTAACCATGAAAACCGAACCCCTGGTATTGACCAAAGAGCTGCCGGGCCGGACTTCGGCCGTACGTATGGCCGAGATCCGGCCTCAGGTCAGCGGCATTGTTACGAAGCGCCTCTTCGTGGAAGGGAGCCTTGTTCAACAGGGTCAGCAACTCTACCAGATTGACCCTGCGACCTACAAGGCAGCTTGCAACAGTGCAAAAGCCAACCTCAGCAGAGCCGAGGCTAACGTGAAATCGGTTCAGGCCAAAGCAGGCCGCTACGAAGAGCTTGTCAAAATCGGTGGCATCAGCCAGCAGGAGTACGACGATGCAAAAGCGAGCCTTGCCCAAGCCAGGGCAGATGTTGCCATCGCCCGATCCGAAGTTTCCATGGCCGGTATTAACCTCGACTACACCAGGGTCATCTCTCCGATTTCCGGACGAATCGGCCAGTCGAAGGTTACTGAGGGGGCTCTGGTCAATGCCAATCAGCCGAGCCCTCTTGCTGTGGTGCAACAGCTCGACCAGATCTACGTGTACGTTTCTCAGTCGAGCGAGGAGCTGCTGCAACTGCGAGAGCGCCATCGAGGCCAGGTGGGCGATTCTGGCTTCGAGAGATCTCCTGTCCAGCTTCTGGTGGATGGAAAACCCAAAGGAGAACCCGGAACGTTGAAGTTTTCGGATGTAACGGTCAACCCGAGCACAGGTACGGTCCTGTTGCGAATAGTGTTCAACAACCCCGGCAATGAAATCCTTCCCGGTATGTTCGTTCATGCACGTCTTGAACAGTGGAGAGATGATCATGCGATTCTTGTGCCGCAAAAATCGGTCAGCAGGAGTGCGGATGGGTCGGTTTTGGTCTGGGTTGTCGGGACGGACGGTAAAGTAAACCCTCGCCCAATCATCGTTACGGAGGTTGTCGGAGACAAGTGGCTTTTAGGCAGTGGACTCAAAGCAGGCGAGAAGGTCGTGTACGAAGGCATCATGAAAATTCAGCCAGGCATGGCGGTCAAAACCGTCGAGGCAGCACTGCCACCCGTGCCAGCGAAATAATTAATTATCTATTCAACGCACCAATACCATGTCCGGATTTTTTATAGAGCGACCCGTCTTTGCCTGGGTGATCTCCATCTGCATCATGCTCGGCGGAATCCTTGCCATCAATACCCTGCCGGTT
>CAILXB010000206.1 GCA_903838025.1 uncultured Chlorobiaceae bacterium | reverse complement strand
ATACGGCCTCGATTTTCACTATTCACGGCTTTTGCTTGCGGGCGTTGCAGGATAACGCTTTTGAGAGTGGCTCGCTCTACGATACCGAGCTGGTGACCGATCAGACTGCGCTGCTTCGCGATATTGTGGAGGATTTCTGGAGAATGCACTTTTTCAGGGAGCCCGCGCCGCTTCTTGGCTATACCTTGCGGAACCGCACTTCGCCCGCTACTTTTATCTCACTCTTGAAGAATCTTCATGCCGGGACAGGGGTGGAGGTTATCCCTGACTTCAGTGAGGAGCAGATAGCAGCGCTTGACGAGGAGTGCCGCGCCGCATACAAAGAGGTGAGCGATCTCTGGCAGCGGGAACGCGAGAGCATTACGGAGCTTTTGAGCACAGGCAAAGGGCTGAAGCGCTCGCAAGATACTTACCGGGCCGACCTGCTTGAGCCGCTCTTTGCCGCGATGGATGAGTTTGTCGCCGGTGGCAACCCCTGTGACCTCTTTGGTGACTTTAAAAAGTTTACAACAAGCGCCATCAGTGAGGGTACCAAGTTGAAGAACACTCCGCCCGATCACCCTCTCTTCGGGAGCTGCGAGCGGCTGCTTGATGTGGTCGAGAGTCGTTTTCTTGCTCTCAAGGCTGAGCTGGTTCGCTTTTACCGCAAAAGCCTGCCCTTGCGCAAGCGGGTGAGCAATATCCGCTTTTTTGATGATCTGCTCGAAGATCTCTATCGGGCGCTTCTCTCTGATGGAGGGGGAGCACTTCTTGCCGGACTGCTTCGTGCGAAGTATCGGGCGGCGCTGATTGATGAGTTTCAGGATACTGACCCGGTGCAGTATGAGATTTTCAGGTCAATCTATGCGGGCTCTGATTTGCCGCTCTTTCTTATTGGTGACCCCAAGCAGGCGATCTACAGCTTTCGCGGGGCCGATATTTTTGCCTACATGCGGGCGGCTCGTGAGGTGAGTGAAGAGCGTCGTTTTACCCTGACGGAGAACTGGCGCTCTGCTCCGCCGTTGCTTGATGCTTTCAATACCCTTTTCGATAATGAGCGGCGCCCCTTTCTCTATGATGAAATTCTTTATCATCCCCTTGCTGCGGGTAACCGGGAGCAACAGGAGAACGGAGAGAGTGGCGAGAGTGAGCCGATGCAGCTCTGGCTGATGGATTCGAGTGATCAGAAGAGTGGCATGTTGACGGTTGAGGATGCGGGTGCTTTTGCCTCCAAAGCGGTGGCGGGTGAAATTGTGCGTCTCCTGCAAGATGCCGAAACCCTTGTGGGTGGCAAACCCCTTGCGGCAGGTGATATTGCCGTGATTGTGCGTACGCACCGGCAGGCGGCTCTGGTGCTCAAGGCGCTGAGTGGCTGCGGCATTGCAGGGGTGATGCGGAGTGACAAGAGTATTTTTGAGACGAGGGAGGCCGAAGAGCTGCGCATTCTGCTCTCTGCCCTTGGTGATCCAGGCAATGAAGCGAAGGTGCGGGCGGCGCTGGTGACCGATCTCCTTGGTCGCTCGGGTAACGATATTGCTGAGTTGCTGGATGATGAGCAGTTGTGGACGGAGTGTTTGAGGGAGTTTCGCGACTATCACGAGCTTTGGCTTCAGCGGGGCTGCATGGTGATGAGCCGCGAGCTGATGGCCCGTGAGGGGATGCGCGGGCGTCTGCTTGGCTACGCGGACGGGGAACGGCGGTTGACCAATATTCTCCACTGTTTTGAACTGCTCCATCGCGAGGAGCATGAGCGGGGAGTGGGTATGGAGGGACTGATTGCCTGGTTCAGCGAGCGGCTCGGGGCGGAGTGTGAGCAGGATGAGCACCAGATCCGCCTTGAAACCGATGAGGCGGCGGTAAAGATTGTCACCGTTCATGTCAGCAAGGGGCTGGAGTATCCGGTGGTCTTTTGCCCTTTTCTCTGGACCGGGGCAAACCAGAAGGGTGATGTCGTAATGTTCCACGATGAACATTGGCGTATGGTGAAGGATTTTGGCTCGGCGGATGTTGATGTGCATCGCTCGCTGGCAGGAAAAGAGTCGCTGGCCGAAAGCCTCCGGTTGCTCTATGTGGCGCTGACGAGGGCAAAGTACCGCTGCTATCTTTTTGCTGCCAGGACCCGGGCGGAGAGTTCTTCAATCAACTACCTGCTTCACGCCTCTCCGGAGAGTCGCGTAGCCGAAAATCAGGCAACCGCGCTCGCCCTTGAGATGAAGGGGATGACAGCGGAGAGTATGGCCGGGCAGTTGCAGGAGCTTGCCGTAAGTTCCGATGGTACGATCGGCTTCAGGCGGATGATGCGCGAGGAGGCTGAGGGTTGCGCATCTCTCTACCGAACAACGGCGGGTGTGAGTGAGCCGACTGAGCTTCGCCGGTTCAGCGGAATCCTCGATACCAGTTGGCGGGTATCGAGCTTTACCTCCTTCAGTCGCCACGACTCGGCCCGTCAGCAACCAAGTGCCGAGCTGCCGGATCGCGATGAGTCGAGAGTGGCGGTTGAGCAGCCCATTGCGGCCACCAGAGGAGAGAGCATCTTTACCTTCCCCCGGGGTGCGCAGGCGGGCATTTTCATGCACGGGATTTTTGAAAAGCTCGATTTTGCCTCCCCCTCTGAAAGTGCGGTCAGTGAGCTTGTCGCACAGGGGCTTGCACGCTATGGCTATAAACCGGAGTGGCAGGAGCACATCACGAAGATGGTGCACAACGTCCTTGGTACGCCCCTTTCGCCAAACGGCTTTACCCTTGGCGCACTTCGCAAAGGAAGCTGGAGCACCGAGCTTGAGTTTTTCTTTCCCCTCAGCTTTATCAACTCCTCCCAATTGGCCGATCTCCTTGCACGTTACGGCATACTCTCAGGGGGTATTGACCTCGCCCTTCTTGCTGAGTCGCTGCACTTCAGGCCGGTCAAGGGAATGCTGATGGGCTTCATGGATATGGTTTTTGAGCAGGATGGTCGTTACTATTTGCTCGACTGGAAATCAAACCATCTGGGCAACAGCCTCGATGAGTACTGCGAGGATGGCATGAGGCTGGCGATGCAAAAAAACCTCTATCCTCTGCAATACCTGCTCTATAGTGTGGCGCTCAATCGCTACCTTGCTTTGCGCCTCAAGAACTACCGGTACAGCAGCCATTTTGGTGGTGTGATCTATGTTTTTTTGCGTGGAGTGAGCATGGAGCATGGAGAAACGCGGGGCTTTTTCCGTGACCTGCCACCCCTGGAGTTGATTGAAGCGTTGACCAATCTGTTGATAGAGAAGGGAGCATAGGATATGGGCATAGAGTATCAGGAGCGGGCCATCGACCGCTATTTTGCGGCATTTATCTGCCGTACTGCTGCGGCTGAGGTGAGTGATCTTTTTCGTCTTGTAGTCTCCCTTGCGAGCAGTGCTGTCGGGAAGGGGAGTAGTTGCCTGGACCTTGCCGATGTTGAGGGAGAGAGCATTCTGGTTGGAAAGCGGGAGTTTGTTCTGCCACAGCTTGAAGGGCTGGTAACGCTTTTGAGGAGCAGTTCCGTTGTTGGTTCGCCGGGTGGGCCACCTTGCCCTCTCGTGCTTGATGGCTTCGGCCACCTCTATCTCTACCGGTACTGGCAGTATGAGCAGGAGCTTGCACGGAGAGTTCTGCAAAAGGCGGAAGCTGCCTCGGCCACTCTTGATGAAGGGCTCCTGCTTGACGGCCTGGCACGACTGTTTCCAGGTGTCTGTGAAGCTGATCGTCAGAAGGAGGCGGCCGTTGTTGCCCTGCACCGGCAGTTCTGCATTATTTCAGGAGCTCCCGGCACGGGCAAAACTTCGACGGTTGTCCGTATTCTTGCCCTGCTGCTTGAGCAGGAAGGGGGGCGCAGACAGCGAATTGCCATGGCTGCGCCGACCGGAAAGGCGGCTGCAAGGCTGAAAGCATCTATCAATGATATCAAGAACTCCCTTGACTGTTCCGATGCTGTCAAAGCGGCGATTCCTGATGATGTCGTCACTCTTCACCGCCTGCTTGGAACTCTGGCTGGGTCGGCCCGTTTCCGCCATTCGGCCAAAAATCCTCTCCCTTTTGATACCGTTATTATTGACGAGGCATCAATGGTTGCGTTGCCGATGATGAGTGCCCTCGTTTCGGCTCTCAGGCCCGAGGCCCGCCTTGTTCTTCTTGGTGATCGCGATCAGCTCGCCTCGGTTGAACCAGGTTCGGTACTTGGCGATCTTTGTCGTGCCGGAGCTGAGAACCTTGCTTCTCCTCTGAGCGGTTCACTGGTCATCCTCGAAAAAAACTACCGTTTTCAGGTCGGGAGTGGTATTGCTGAACTAAGCCGCGCCGTTAACGCGGGGCTGGAGAGTGAGGCGCTGAAGCTTCTGAAAAGCATTGAAGCGGGTATCGCCTGGCAGAGGTCACCTGCCCGCGAAGCGCTGCCGGGTGCTCTGACAAAAAAAGTGGTTGAGGGATATCGTGGCTATCTTGAGGCAACTTCACCCCTGGAGGCGCTGGAGCGGTTTGACGGTTTCAGGCTGCTCTGCGCCCTTCGTGAAGGCTCTTATGGGGTGGGAGGTCTCAACCATACCGTCGAGAGTATTCTTGCCCGTGAGGGGCTGATAAACCCTAAAGGAAGCTTTTACCGTGGCCGTCCTGTGATGATCACGGTCAACAACCATGCAATGCGCCTTTTCAATGGTGATACCGGTATACTTTTTCCTGATCCGGAACGCGGAGAGGAGCTCATGGTCTTTTTTTCCGCTCCCGACGGGGGAGTCAGAAGTGTGGTGCCGGAACGCTTGCCGCTGCATGAAACCGCCTATGCCATAACCATCCATAAAAGCCAGGGCTCGGAGTTTGGGCGGGTCGTGATGATTTTGCCTCCGGTTGATGGGGAGCTGATGACCAGGGAGCTGCTCTATACCGGAATGACAAGGGCCAAAGAGAGCGTTGAAATTTGGGCCAATGAAGAGGTTTTTTGTGCAGCAGTCAGGAAAAAAACAAAAAGAAGCTCGGGTTTTTATTTTTAATACTTTTTGTGCGCTGGAAATAAGGGAAATGATCGTCATAAGTTACAGAGGCCGGAAGTGACCGGCAGTAAATCGGTGGAGCAGGTCTCTTACTCTAAAATTTTTGATCATTGAACAAATATCGTAAAACAGGAGAATCGCAATGAAAAAACAGATATGGCTGGCTGCAGGAATTGCAGGAATGCTTCTTGGCAGCCCCGCTGCTAACGCTGAAGTGAATGTTCGTATCGGTGAAAGGGGAGACCGGCCGCCCTCTTTTATGTTTGACCGGCAGACGAATTTTATCAACATCCCCAATCTTGGCTTTTCCGTCTCGGTAGGAGGCCCTCAGGATGTTATCCGTTACGGTGATCGTTACTATGTCAACCATAATGGCCGGTGGTATTCAGCGTTCAATTTCCGTGGACCATGGGTACTTGTCCGTGAGGGAAGGCTTCCGAGGCAGATAGGACGTCACCGCTGGGAAGAGATAAGAAATTATCGTGATGTTGAGTATCGCCGCCATGAAGGCGGGGGTAATCGCGACAATAATTTCAGAGAGAGGGATCCCCGCGACCGCAACAATAACCAGAACGCTCCTGATGGCAGAGGGCAAAATGATGGTGGAAGAGGTGTAAATGATGGCAGAGGCCCAAATGATGGTGGAAGAAGGAACTGATTGAATCACCACGTATGACTAATAAGAAAAAGGGAGCTGGAATCAGATTCTGCTCCCTTTTTCTGTGTTACCGGTATCAAGGCAGCACTGCGGCAGACGCAGCACAATTAACTGCTACAGCCTTATATAGACACCGCTCCGATGCTCATAACGATGCCGCCTCCGCCGCTCCTCCTCACGCCACCGCCTTCTTCTCTCCTCGCGTTCATACCGCTCTCTGTCATACCGTCTCCCGTCATATCTGGGTCTGTCATACCGACTGTCGTACCGGCTGTACCCGTCATGCCGATGCGGATAGCCATCACCGTAATGTGCCTGAGCGGTAAACTGCGGCATACCAAGAAGCATTCCTGCAACTCCGGCAATCAGCCAAATCTTTTTTTTCATCAGTTTTCTCCGTTTGCAAAGTTATTTATTATTTGCCTGAATTTGGTCTATAACACTATAAACGATGTACTTGCCCTATATCATGAGCCGTGAAGCCACCACTCCCGTTCGGTTCTATCGACCACCCCTGCCATCGCCGTCCCTGCGGCCATCACCATCTCTTGGGGCATCACCGCCTCTGCCGCCATCCCTGTAATTACGATCATAGCGGCGATTCGCATCATCCCAGTATCTGCGGTCATGTCGGCGATATTCCGAATCACGGAACCTCCACATATCACCGCGATACCTTCTTATCCTGGGAGGAAGCTCATAATCCATAATCAGCCTCCAGTCCCCGCGATAGTCACGTGAAACATACCAGGTTCCATCACGATGCAAGAAATAACGGTCACCGTAATAGACGATGTCATAAGGGCCATTGACGGATACGGAAAAACCGCGCTCCTCCAGATAGATAAACTCCGGCCGCCGGTCGAAAACAAAAGCCGGTCTGTGCCGTTCTCTCTCTCCAATTCCGACACGTACATCAACTTCCGCTTTTGCAACGGTCGGTGTATGGGCAAAAAACATTCCTGCAATTCCAGCAACCAGCCAGATATTTTTTTTCATAGTCATTCTCCTGTTAACATTTTGTTTAAGAGTGACGGCACCATCAACCCTCTCTCTCTTCAAGAAGCCAGCTCTCTTTTGAGCCATCAATGAAAAACTGCTGGGGAATCCTTGGTACCTTTGTTTTACGTTTACATTTAAAACTAAAAAAAGCTCGACACTTTTGATTGTCACAACGAAGCATCGGATAAAAAAAAATCGAGTTCAGGTAACAAGAAAGCAATAACAACCAATCAAAGACTTTAGCAGATAACGTAATGTAATTTAGCGCAATTTAGTTCAACTCATCCAGACTTTTTTTTCAGGCAAGTTGATTCTTCGGCAGAGTGAAGGCATACTGCGCTCACGCTCCTGCATGCAGGATTTGTTGATGAAGGAGCAGAAGGGATTTCTATATTTGACCGTTATTTTATTCTCTACAAAAAAACTCTCTTGTCGAAAGCGAGCGTGATGATCCCTGTGAGAGCATTTTCAACAAGTTGATAGGAGCCTCAATGCATGATTTTTTGAACAACATCACTACCAAACCGGATGGCAAAACCCTTGAATTCAAACGGGACAGTGCATCACCAACATTGTTGATGAAGACTGTGGTCGCGTTTGCCAACACCGCTGGTGGCCAGCTTATTATAGGTGTGGGTGATAACCGGGAGCTTGTCGGTCTGAAAGCTCCTCTTGATGAAGAAGAGAGACTGCGCAGTCTTATTTCCGACTCCATCGCTCCCCATCTTTTTTCAAATATAGAGCTCGTCACCATCAACGACACAACACTTCTTGTGGTTGATGTGTTTGTCAGTGCATTGCGTCCCCATTGGCTGAAAGCTGAAGGGCACGAGCAGGGTGTCTATGTCCGTATTGGCAACTCAAATCACCAGGCAAACAGGGCTCTGATTGCTGAACTTGGCCGCTCGGCCGAGGGGATTTCATTTGACGAAATGCCCATGGCGGAATTGAGTAAAGATGATCTTGATCTGGTCGCTGTCCAGAAATTCTTTGCCAGCGAATGGAGATTGGATGAGCAGGCGCTTGTGACGGTTAAACTTCTTACCTCTTACCAGAGGCGGCTGGTGCCTACCAAGGGTGCCATTTTGCTGTTTGGAAAAGAGCGTGCACTCCATTTTCCCGATTGCTGGGTGCAATGTGGACGATTTACTGGTACTGATAAAGCCCTTCTTTTCGACCAGAGAGATATTTATGATCACTTGCCGCAGGCTGTCGAAAGTATCATGCAGTTTTTCTGCAAACACTCGCGATACGAGGGTGATATACCGCTCACTATTCTGCGGGAAGCTGCCATCAATGCCCTGATGCATGCCGACTATTCCCAGCGAGGAGCCCCGATTCGGATTGCCTTTTTTGACGACAGAATTGAAATTGAAAATCCCGGAACCCTTCAGGCAGGAATGACTCTTGAGAGCATGCAACAGGGTTTGTCGAGAATTCGTAATCACGTCATAGCCAGAGTTTTCCGCGAACTGAAACTCACTGAACGATGGGGTTGTGGCATACACTTTATCTTTAGTGAAGCCGAGGCTCGCGGATTGCCCAAGCCGCAGATTATGGAGATTGGCATACGGATACGGCTCATCATTTTTTTTGTTGAGACGGTTACAGTCTTTAGTTGTGAGGCACAAGAAAACACAAAAGCAAAGGCGAAGGCACAGGATAGAATAACAGATATCGTGGAGGCACAAGAGTATACTGTCGACGAGGCACAAGAAAAAATCTGTGATAGAGCACAAGATAAAAGCCAGCAGGAAGATCGAAAAAAGGCACAAGTTAGAGGGGAAGTGGATATCCATATTCTTGCGGCGTGTTCCATTGAACCGCTCTCATCGGCAGAGATTGCTCATGCGCTTGGGCACAAGCAACTAAGTGGAAATATCCGCAAAGCACTCCCTCGGCTCCGTGATAGCGGCCTTCTTGCTTATACTATTCCTGATAGTCACAACAGTCGTATGCAGAAATATCGGCTAACCGAAGAGGGGATCGCACTCTATCTGACTTATACCTCTCAGGAAAACAGTGACAAAGTACAAGTTGAGGTACAAGTAAAAGAAGATGTAGAGGCACAAGCTACAGTTAATGATGAGGCACAAGGTAGGCTCTTGTTTGAGGCACAGGATGATTTTTCTGAATTAGCACAAGTTCATCTTCAGATCCTTTCGACTTGTGCTACGTCACCACTCTCATCGGCCGAAATTGCCAATGCGCTTGGGCATAAACAACTGAGTGGAAATCTCCGCAAAGCCATCCCGGAACTCAGACTTTCTGGACTGCTTCACTATACGATTCCTGATAAACCTAACAGCAGGTTGCAGAGATATCGCCTTACCGAAAAAGGGAGGACATTGCTGAATACACGAGAAGATGCAATTATAACGTAGCTGAGCGGTAATGATTTTACTGGAAAAAAAGTATTGGTACGCGCAAAAGAGGGTGCAATTGAAAAGCTGTCGCATCATAACGATGTGTTCAACTGAGCTGTTGAGGAGTTGTTATTTCATGCGAAACGTACTATACCCGACTCATTAACTTTATGCAGAAAGGTGGTGTTGGTTGCCAAGTGGTATTCGAGTAGAAGCATGCGTTAGATTTTTTTAATAAAGAGGTTAATCAGTGTTATAAAAAAAATGTAAGCTCATGCATATTACCCGAAAACAGAATCCAGAGGATTTTTATCATCCATATTTTTGTCATTATGAGCCAAAAAAACTTTTTCGATTCCTCTTTAAAAATCATCAGGAGTGAGCTGGATATTAACCAGTTTAAAATAATAGTACACTATCAAGCTTTTCACAGCTTCGAATCAAGCCAAAGAATAGTAAATTGCGCTGTTATGAAGATTCGCCCATAATTTTAAAGCCGCACATCGCCATGGGAACCACAACCACAAAAGTTGATCTGGTCAATGTTATTGCCCACAGAACCGGTCTTACAAAAAACGAAACAGAATCAGTGGTTAACTCTCTGTTTGAAAGCATCATTGATTCACTGAAAGCCGGAAAGCGAATTGAGATCAGGGGGTTTGGCTCCTTCAACATTCGCCACAAAAATCTTCGTCAGGCAAGGAATCCGAGAACAGGAGAAAAGGTGACGGTTCAACCTAAAAATGTACCCTCATTCAAAATCTCAAAAGAGTTCAAAATGGCAGTGAGTGAAAGCCTTAAATCTGATGGCGAGTAGTTTTTCCTCATCTCAAAAGTTCAGTAGTGGTGGCCCTCCGCAAGAACGCCTTTCCGGTTCGGTTGAGCGGGTCACCTTTCACAGTGAAGAGTCGGGGTTCTGCATCCTGCGGACAAAGGTAAAAGGGCGTCGTGACCTTGTGACGGTTGTCGGTTCAGCCGCTTCCATTGCTCCGGGTGAATTTGTTGAATGCCTTGGAAGTTGGCAGAACGATCGCACCTACGGTTTACAGTTCAAAACAACGCAGTTGACTGTTGTCCCTCCCAGCACTCTCGAAGGGATCGAAAAATACCTTGGTTCAGGCATGGTCAAGGGAATAGGTCCTCACTTTGCCAAAGCGCTGGTCTACGCCTTCAAGGAGGAGGTCTTTACTGTTATAGAGGAAGAGCCGCAACGTATGCTTCAGCTTCCCGGTATAGGCCAGAAACGAATGGAGAAGGTGACCTCCGCCTGGGCCGACCAGAAGGTGATCCGCGAGATCATGGTTTTTCTCCAGTCGCACGGGCTTGGTACAGGCCGCGCCGTGAGGATTTTTAAAACTTACGGTAACGAGTCGATTATCAAGGTAACCGAAAATCCCTATCGCCTCGCTCTCGACATTCATGGTATAGGCTTTACCACTGCCGACACTCTCGCCCGGCAGCTCGGTATTGCGCCTGACTCCCTTATTCGCGCACAGGCAGGCGTACGCCACGTCCTGCAGGAGATCTCCGCTAACGGCCATTGCGCCGCGCCATGGGAGTTGCTTGTGGCTGAGGCCACCACACTGCTCGACATCACTCCGGAAATCATCGAAAAAGCGATAGGGGCGGAAGTTGCTGCCGAAAACCTTGTTTGCGAAGAGATCAACGGTACTCCGGCACTCTTTCTGACACCCCTCTACCGCGCTGAAATCGGAACGGCCACCAGTCTTCAAAGGCTGCTTCAGGGAGAGCCACCCTGGGGAGTGATTGATGCCGAAAAAGCCATTCCCTGGGCAGAAGGGAAGAGCGGCCTCACCCTTTCCGACTCTCAGCGGAGGGCCATAAGCCTCGCCCTCTCAAGCAAGGCCGTGGTTATTACCGGCGGCCCCGGAGTAGGAAAGACCACCCTCGTCAACAGCATTTTGCTCATGCTTCAGGCCAAACAGATAAGGGTCACCCTCTGCGCCCCGACCGGACGGGCGGCCAAGCGGCTCTCCGAATCAACTGGTCTTGAAGCAAAAACCATCCATCGCCTGCTGGAATTTGAACCCCAGTCCTTTGGCTTCAAACGAAACCGCGACAACCCGCTCGAAACCGATCTCATCGTCATTGATGAAGCCTCCATGGTCGACATTGTGCTCATGAACCGCCTTCTCTCGGCAGTGCCCGACAAAGCTGCACTGATGCTGGTCGGTGATGTCGATCAGCTCCCCTCTGTAGGCCCAGGAGCGGTGCTTGGTGACATTATCCGCTCCGGAAGTATACCAACCATCGCTTTAACCGAAATCTTCCGTCAGGCCGCCTCTTCACGCATCATCATCAACGCGCACCGCATCAACCACGGAGAGATGCCCCTCAACCGGGAGGGCTCAGGCCTCTCTGACTTCTACTTTATTCCAGCTTCTTCCCCCGAAGAGATCTATCAGAAACTGATTCAGCTCATCACCGAACGCATACCGAAACGGTTCGGCCTCCATCCGGTAAGGGATGTTCAGGTTCTGACTCCGATGAACAGGGGAGGGCTTGGTGCCCGTTCGCTCAATATTGAACTGCAGCGGGCGCTCAACGAAAAAGCTGAACCGAAAATCACCCGCTTCGGTACCATCTTCGCTCCCGGCGACAAGGTGATCCAGACCGTCAACAACTACGACAAAGAGGTCTTCAACGGCGACATCGGCCAGATTGTGAAAATTGACACCGAAGAGAGCATCCTGCTGGTCGACTACGATGGCCGGGTGGTGGAATATGAGTTCGGAGAGCTCGACGAAGTTTCGCTCGCCTACGCAACGAGTATCCACAAAAGCCAGGGGTCGGAATACCCGGCGGTCATTATCCCCCTCGCCATGCAGCACTACACCCTGCTGGAGCGCAACCTGATCTACACCGCCGTCACCCGGGGCAAAAAGCTGGTCACCATTATCGGAGAGCCAAAAGCGCTCGCCATGGCCGTCAAAAACCAGAAATCCAACAGCAGGGTAACCAATCTGACCGCACGAATCGCCCCGGAAAAGGGGAGTACCGGGCAGTCAGAAGGCGAATAGCTTCACGTGGAACATTTAAAAAACGGGAGGTCATCGCATCTCTTTTCTTGATACCAATTTCATTTCCGGTGTACCTGATTCTTTGCTAATCACTTTTTAAAATGTGTTTTAGGTGTAAATCAAAGAGAAAAAAGTCTGGCTGCATTTGAATTAGTTATACATTAAACCCTGTAATTAAGTACTATCCAGTGCGACCAGAATGAATATGCAGGCTTTACTGTACTCACTTACATACAAGCAGTTACAGTGCAACTACATTTCCCCGAGTTCAGCACATGAAAACGGATACGTCTAATCCACCAGACCGCTCAGAGTTACGACGGCAGGCTGAAGAACTTAAAAAAAAACGGGGGCTCATTCCTGACTCTCCAACATCTACAGCAGAGTGGCAGTGTATACTCCATGAACTCTCGGTTCACCAGATTGAGCTTGAAATGCAGAATGAACAGCTTCAGCATTCATACGATAAAATCCAGAAAGAGCAGAGGCGCTATGCTGATTTGTATGATTTTGCACCGGTCGGCTATCTGACTCTTACAGCGGACAGTACAATAACGGAAGTAAATCTTACTGCTGCCAGGATACTCTCTGTTGATCGCTCCCGACTCAATGGCGCCCGTTTCGGCAGTCTGATTGTCCCGTCAGACAGATCTGCGTTGAATAGCATGATGAAAAGGGTCTTCCTGAGCAGAGCACTCGAGCATTGTGAGGTTATGGTTGTGAAGAGTGTGAATGAAAAAACAGACTCACTGCAGCGATCGTTTCGCCTTGATGCCATTATCAGTGAAAATCTGCAGGAGTGTCATCTTACGCTTACTGATGTCACCGATACCAGAGTGGCTGTCGATGAACTGAAGAGAAAAGAAGAGCGGTTTCGAAGCATGTTTGAATATCATTCCGCCATCATGCTGATCATCAATCCCGACAGCGGATTTATTATAGAAGCGAACCGTGCCGCAATCAGGTTTTACGGATGGTCTATCGAAGCGCTCCGTACCATGCGAATAGAGGAGATCACTATCCGGACACCCGAACAGATCAAATTCTTTTTGGAGCAAAGCTGGATGGAAGACAAAAATCAACTTCTCTGCCGTCATCGCAGGGCGGACCAATCCATTCGGGATGTAGAAGCTTACAGCAGTGCCATTGTCATATCAGGCGAAACCCTGTTGTATACGGTTGTTCATGACATTACCGAGCGACTGCGTCATGAAACTGCCACCGCATTCTACTTCTCGCTTCTGAAAATTATAGATACTCTCTCGATAAAGCAACTTTTGCAGATGGCGCTTGATAAAGCGGAACTGATTACCGACAGCACCATCGGCTTTTTCCACTTCGTTGACGAAGACAAGGAAATGCTCACTCTGCAGCAATGGTCTACCAATACCATAAACCTGTTGTGCAAAGCAAAGGGGGAGAATAATCACTATAGTGTTGATGAAGCTGGCGTCTGGGCCGATGCTCTTCGGAAAAGAAAGGCTATTATCCACAACGACTTTGCCTCACTCCCAAGTCGGAAAGGGATGCCTGAGGGTCATGCGACTGTTATCAGGGAGGTGCTTATCCCAATTTTTCGCCATGAAAAAGTTGTTGCAATACTCGGTGTTGGCAATAAGCTGAGCAATTATGATGAGAATGATATTCGATGGCTTACTATCATTGCAGATGCTGCATGGGAAGTTCTTGCCAAAAAGATTGGTGAGAAGGAACGAATAAAGCTGCACGCCCAGCAATGCCTTACTGAACAACTCGCCATGCACGATTCATTGACAGGTTTACCGAACAGGCGTCTTCTTTCAGAGCGGATATCGCTTACCCTGGCCCAATGTCGACGAAACAATGGCAGGGCGGCTTTGATGATTTTTGATCTTGACAAATTCAAACCGGTCAACGATACCTTTGGTCATGCAATCGGTGATATAGTGCTCCAGCAAGTGGCAGCGCGTACTCTGGAAACAGTTCGTCGAAGCAGTGATTCAATCGCACGCCTCGGCGGCGATGAGTTTGTTGTTCTCCTGCCGCAAATAGCCTCAATATCGAATGCTGAAGCCGTTGCCGGGAACATCCGGAAGGTATTAGAGCTTCCGTTCAATATTGAAGGACATACCATCATGATATCGTGCAGCATCGGTATTGCAGTTTATCCCGATGATGGTGCTGATGAGATAACCTTGATGAGGCATGCTGATGATGCCATGTATATTTCAAAAAGCCTCGGGCAAAACCGGATTACGGTTTTTAAAGCAAAGTGATTGTCGTGAAAAACCATTTGCGCGCAGCATTTTTTATTTCCTTGCCGATCCCAGTCCAAACAAAAACAATATCATGGAAATAACCTTATTGGCAATTATTGTCTTGTTGTTGCTTTTTATAGCGGTACAAGCCATCCTGAACAAAGGTAAATCGGTTGATGGATCGCCAGAAGTGGGGAACATCCTTGTTGGCCTGCAAAAAAGTTTGACGACGATTGAGAGTAATTTGAAGGAGGATTTTCGAATAAATCGGCAGGAAATTTCCACTATCGCTCAAGAGAATCGCAACGAATTACATGCAACACTCAAAGAGTTTACTGCCGAGCAGAACGCCCGGTTTCAGGCGCTGAAAGGCGAGCAAAACCAACTCACCGATACTACGGCATCCCAGTTGGAAAAAATCACCGGAAAAGTTGAGCTGAAACTCAAAGAGCTGAATGATCAGGCGAAAGCTGATAACAACGCTACCCGTGAAACCTTGACAAGCGTCTTCAATGCCTTTCAACTCTCGTTTGAGAAAAACGTCAACTCCTTTAACGATTTGCAGCGAGAGAAGTTTGAGGGGCTGGGCAAGAAACAGGATGAACTCGTTCTCAATACGGAAAAGAAACTGGAAGGCATTAGGGTAACGGTTGAAGAGAAGCTTGAAAAAACCTTGAGCGACCGACTGGGCGAGAGCTTTCAAACGGTTGGCAAGCAGTTGATTGAGGTTCAAAAAGGGCTCGGCGAAATGCAAACCCTTGCCCAGGATGTTGGCGGCTTGAAAAGAGTGCTCAGCAATGTCAAGATGCGGGGCGGCATTGGCGAAATCCAGCTCTCGATGCTCCTCGAACAGGTGCTTGCGCCCGATCAGTACGAGGCCAATGTTAAAACCAAACAGGGGAGTAATGACCTGGTTGAGTTTGCCATTAAACTGCCAGGAAGGGATGAGGATAACGCACAGGTCTGGTTACCGGTGGACGCCAAGTTCCCGAAAGATGTGTACGAACAGTTGCAGAACGCCTACGATCGCGCTGACCCTGCTGAAATAGAAACGGCTCAAAAAAACCTCGACTCCACCATCAGAAAAATGGCCCGCGATATCGGCGACAAATATCTCGACCCACCCCATACCACCGACTTTGCCATTATGTTCCTCCCTTTTGAGGGCATTTACGCTGAAGTGGTTCGCAAGGCAAGTCTGCTTGATGACCTGCAGAGGAACTACAAGGTTGT
>CAILXB010000205.1 GCA_903838025.1 uncultured Chlorobiaceae bacterium | reverse complement strand
TTCCTTTGACGGCTTACGTTTTTTTCTCATATCTCTTCACGGGTGCTTTCCAGATAATCTGATTTTTATAAAGGGAGGATAGTATAATGCAAAGTAATCAGACCTTTGCCGATGTATTCAAAGCCAGGGGGGTAAGCCGCAGGGACTTTTTGAAGTTCTGTTCCCTTACTTCGGTCTACCTTGGTCTTTCACCATCTATGGTACCATCCATAGTTGAGGCCATGGAAAAGAAACCCCGCACTCCGGTTATATGGCTGCACGGCCTTGAATGTACCTGCTGTTCCGAGTCTTTTATTCGCTCTTCCCATCCTTCTATCGAAGACTTGCTCTTCAACATGATCTCCCTTGACTATGATGACCTTCTCAGCGCGGCTGCAGGCACTCAGCTTGAGGATCAGCGTCGCAGAATCATGAAAGAGTACAAGGGGAAATATATTCTTGCGGTTGAAGGAAACGCCTCAACAAAAGATGATGGTGTTTACTGTATGGTGGGTGGCGACTCTTTCCTCAATACCCTGAAGGAGACTGCGGCTGATGCGGCTGCAATCATCGCCTGGGGCTCCTGTGCCTCGTTCGGGTGTGTGCAAAATGCACATCCCAACCCGACTGGCGCAGCTCCGGTTTCTGACATTATCAAAAACAAGCCCATTGTCAAGGTGCCAGGCTGTCCTCCCATTTCAGAGGTGATGACTGGCGTCATTGCCCATTTCCATACCTTCGGCACTTTGCCTGAACTCGACCGTTTCGGTCGTCCAAAAGCTTTTTATAATACGCGAATTCACGACAAATGCTACCGACGTGCTTATTTTGATGCGGGCATGTTTGTTCCAAGCTTTGATGATGAAGCGACAAGAAAGGGTTGGTGCCTTTACAAGATGGGTTGCAAGGGTCCAACCACCTATAACTCATGCTCAAAAATTCAGTGGAACGGGGGAACAAGTTTCCCTATCGGTTCTGGTCACCCCTGTATTGGTTGCTCTGAACCGAATTTCTGGGACAGGGGCCCATTCTACGAAAGGCTTGCTGAAATACCGTTCCTTGGAAGTGACAGCAATGCTGACAAGATTGGTGTGATTGCTGTTGGTGCTGCGGCTGCAGGTGCCGCCGCTCATGCAGCAGTTACCGCTGTCAAGAAGGCGAAATCAGAGAAGCATGATAACAACGATAAAGCATAACCCAGGGAGTAGCTCATGGCCAAAAAAATAGTTGTTGATCCGATTCCTCGTATTGAGGGACATTTGAGAATAGAAGCGAAGCTGAATGACCGTAATGTGATTGAGGATGCCTACTCCAGTGGCACGATGTGGCGCGGTATTGAGGTTATCCTCAAGGGACGTGACCCCAGGGAGGCTTGGGCCTTTACCGAGCGTATCTGCGGTGTTTGTACAACCGTGCACGCACTTGCATCGGTTCGCTGTGTTGAGGATGCCCTCGGAATCGCCATTCCAACGAACGCCCGTATCATTAGAAACCTGATGAATGCAACCCAGGTGACCCAGGATCATCTGGTGCACTTTTACCATCTTCATGCTTTTGACTGGGTTGATGTTGTCAGTGCCTTGAAGGCCGATCCAAAACAGGCTTCGGCTATTGCGCAGAGCATCTCTCCATGGCCGAAATCGTCGGTTGGTTATTTCAAGGATCTGCAGCAGCGCCTCGTCGGGTTTGTTGAGAGCGGTCAGCTTGGGATTTTTTCGAATGGTTACTGGGGCCATCCAGCCTACAAGCTTCCGCCGGAGGTTAATCTTATTGCAGTGGCGCACTATCTTGAGGCTCTTGATTTCCAGAAAGAGATTGTCAAGATTCAGACCATTTTTGGTGGCAAGAACCCTCATCCAAACTATCTGGTTGGCGGGATGGCCTGCGCAATTGATCCGAACAGCGATACGGCCATCAATATTGAGCGCTTGATGATGATCAAGAAAATCATTGATGAGACCAACACCTTTATCGATCAGGTTTATATTCCCGATCTTCTTGCCATTGCAGGATACTACAAGGGTTGGTTGTATGGTGGTGGCCTTGGCAACTATCTCAGTTATGGTGATTTTCCTGAGACTACGCTTGAGGATTTCAAAACACTGCTTTGGCCGAGGGGTGCTATTCTTAACAAGGATCTCAGCACCGTTATTGATGTTGATCCGAGAGATGCATCGCAGGTAACTGAGGAGGTGAGCCACAGTTGGTATACCTACTCCAAGGGAGATGGTAAAGGGCTTCATCCCTGGAATGGTGAGACAAACCCAAAATATACCGGCCCAAAGCCGCCCTTCGAGCATCTTGATACCGACAAGAAGTACAGTTGGCTGAAAACACCCCGCTGGAAAAACCATCCTATGGAGGTTGGCCCCCTTGCCCGCGTGCTGATTGCCTATGCAAAGGGTGATCCCATGATCAAGGATACGGTTGGTATGGTGCTCTCAAAGCTTGGTGTTGGGCCTGAAGCGCTCTTTTCGACCCTCGGTCGTACGGCGGCAAGAGGTATTGAATGCAAGCAGACCGCAGGCTTCATGCGCCATTACTACGATCAGTTGATTGCCAATATCAAAACCGGTGACCTTCGTACCTTCAACAGTGATCGGTGGCAGCCATCGACCTGGCCTGAGGAGTGCAAGGGATTTGGTTATACCGAAGCTCCGCGTGGCTCGCTTGGTCACTGGATTCACATCAAGGACGAGAAGATCAAGGAGTACCAGATTGTTGTGCCCTCCACATGGAATGCTTCACCACGTGATGTCAATGGAAATTCGGGAGCATACGAGTCGGCACTGAAGGGAACACCCATGATCAATCCTGAACAGCCGCTTGAGATTCTCAGGACGGTGCACTCATTCGATCCGTGTCTTGCCTGTGCCTCGCATCTCTTTGATATGAATGGCAAGGAGATTACTTCGGTTACAATCGTTTAAACGGAGCTGTATCATGGGGAGAATAATTGAAGAAATCTATGTCTGGAGATTGCCGGTCAGGCTGTATCACTGGATCAATGCCCTGTGCATGGTGGTTCTTTTTATAACGGGAATGTATATCGCCGACCCCTTGATGAGCCCTCCGCTTGGTGAAGCGGTCTGGTACAAGAGCATGGCGTGGTGGCGCTATCTGCATTTTGTTTTTGCCTTTGTTTTTATCGCCAACTTTCTTTTCCGCCTTTATTGGGCGCTTTTTGGTGGCGATAAATATGCCCGCTTTGGCGGTTTCAGGCCCTGGTCGCCCTCCTGGTGGGGCAAGCCCTTCAGGGAGCAGGTTGAGTCCTATCTTTTTTTGCGTTCGGATGAGCCGAACTATGTTGGCCATAACCCGGTTGCAGCTCTGGCTCATTTTCTCTTTATTTTTTGCGGATCATTGTTTATGATTTTTTCTGGTCTTGCAATGTATGGTGAGAACAATCCGGGCGGGTTTAGCTCAACTTTTTTTGGCTGGATGATTCCCCTTTTTGGTGGCAGCTATACCCTCCATTTCACGCATCATCTTGGGTCATGGATGTTACCGATCTACGTGATCATGCACCTCTATGCGGTTGTCCGTCACGATGTGGTTGATCGTACCAGTGTTACTTCCTCGATTATTACCGGCTACAAGCACAAGGTGGAGGAGGAGCCTGTGTAAGAGCGGGGGAGTATGTTGTTTGTTTTCTGTACAAGAGAGCCCACTGCAGGAGCGTGTAAATGCCTGCAATGGGCTTTTGTCATCTCAGTTAATCTATTCCATGTATGAAGTGTGAAGTATAATCGAATCAATATTATCGGTCTGGGCAATGTGCTCCATGGTGACGAGGGGTTTGGTGTGGCCGCGCTCAACCGTTTTCAGGAAACCCTTGATTTTCCCGACATCGTGCACTGCATTGATGGCGGAACCCAGGGAATTTACTTGCTTGACTATATTGAGTCGTGTGATGCCGTGATGGTTTTTGACGCTCTGATTCCTGTCGAGTATGATCGCCGGGTCTACATCTATCGCAACGAGGAGTTGCCAGCTTTTATTCATCGTAAGATGTCGTCCCACCAGATGGGGTTCAGTGAATTAATCGGGCTTGCGAGGTTGCGTGGTACAATGCCCCGTGAGATTGTACTGATCGGTATTCCTCCCAAAGAGCTTGAACTTTCTATGGAGTTGAGCGCCGAAGTTTCGCTGTTGTTGCCTGAAGCGGTTGAGAGTGGGCGGGCAATTGTGGAAGGATGGCTGGCCGAAGGGTAAGCTGGCATCTTTCCTCCTCTCGTTCTGGGGCGAGAGGAGGAAAGATGCCATGAGTGTTACGGCTTGATCAGACGCAAAAATTCACCTCTTGTGGACGCAGAGGTAATGAATTGTCCTGACATGGCAGAGGTTGTGGTGACTGAATTGATTTTTTCGACGCCACGCATCACCATGCAGAGATGTTTTGCCTCAATGACGACTGCGACACCTTTCGGGTTCAGGACATTCTGGATGGCATCGCGGATTTGCTGGGTAAGCCGCTCCTGTACCTGCAGGCGGCGCGCAAAGACCTCGACGACCCGTGCAAGTTTTGAAAGACCTACAATTTTCCCGTCAGGAATATAGGCGACATGTGCTTTGCCGAAAAAAGGGAGCAGATGGTGTTCGCACATCGAAAAGAGATCAATATCCCTAACCAGCACCATCTCATCATAGCTTTCGTTAAAAAGCGCTTTTTTTAACAGTTCTTCAGGATCCTCACGGTATCCTTTGGTTAAAAAACGAAGCGATTTTGCAACCCGTTCAGGGGTTTTCAGCAGTCCTTCGCGCTCCGCGTCTTCTCCTATTCCCTCAAGCAAGGCAGAGACCGAATGGGAAAGCCCGCTAATAATGACTGGGTCGTTTTGTGCACTGTCTGCCGCGCAGTCGTCATCATCGCAGTAACTTCCCCGGCCTGAAGGAAGGGAGTTACTCTCCGAGATAGCGGACGGCATTTTTTCCTGTTTCATAGATAATTACTTCATGGAGCGACAGCTCCCGGTTATTGATGTTGCGAAGTCGTTCTTCAAGGATATCCCACACCAGTATAGCGAGTACTTCGGTCGTAGGCACGCACTCTTGCAGTTCCGGCACGTCATGGTTCAGGTGCCTGTGGTCAAACCGGGCAATGATTTCGTGTTCAAGGATTGTATTAAGCTCTTTCAAATCGAAAAGAAAACCGGTATCGCAATCAACGATGCCCGAGATAGTCACTTCAAGCAGATAGTTGTGGCCATGTCCGTTTTTGTTGCTGCACTTTCCGTACACTTCAAGGTTCTCCTGCTCTGTGCGAAGTGGATTGAAGAGACGGTGCGCAGCATTGAACTCAATTTTTCTTGAAACGTAGACTTTTCTCGGCTTTTTTAAAAGATCATTCATACATCGGCGTTGTATTGGTTTGCTGCTGATGGGTTACCTGTGTACTGGCAGGCTGCGCAGAAGAGATTTCCCCAACCCTGCCCGAATTGCGTTTTTTATTATTTTAGACTGAACCTTAACAGGGAGCGATAGTTATAAGTTTCATTTTTTGAAAGGATTACTGTTTTTTCTGCAGAGTGAAAAACGCCTAATATCATCCTTTGCGTGCATGGCGGCATGTTGTTGTGATGGCGAAAGGAGTCATTACCCTTGTTTCTTTTTCCGTTTCAATGCTTTGCTTCCTCCTGAGATTGTTGTTCAAAGGAGGAAAAAGGTAGAAGGATCAGTTCCCCTGCATGGCCCTGATTTTGTTGATGACGGTTCTGTGGGGTGTGGTAGCTTCATTGTTTTCCTCTTCGGGAAACGTGACAAGTTTTGCTACAATTTCGAGAAGGCGCCGATCAAGATGCTGGGCTATGTCGAGTACGCGGCTTTGGTGGTACTTGAGTTCGTGGTGGATAAACCTTTCAGCGCTTTGTTTTCTCATTTTTTGAAGAATCTCGGCCATCATTGTGGCATCGAGATGTTTGGAAACATTGCTGAAGTATTCGAGCGGGAGGTCGTTGGCGTAGCCGGTGGCTTGTTCAACGCCCATTTTGATGCATACACCGGCGGCAATCTGGGGGCGGATGTGTTCGACCATGAGCGGAATGACCATAAAGTGAGGAATGTATTTGACAATCATGCTTATGGCATTGTAGAGGTCATCAAGCCCTTCGGTGTTGTGGTTGACAACTGTTTTTGCCCATAGTATCACCTCCTGCTGTTGGACGAGGGGTAGTTGGTGTAACACTTCCGGCACTGGCAGATTGCTCCATGCCAGTAATTTTTCTAATTCACTCATTTGAATTTCACTTTTTTTGCCCTTTGCGGCGTGACTGCGCAGTATAATGCCTGCATCTTTTTTCTTTATCTGCACAGTTTATGAAAAAAAAAGGGAAGAGGAAACCAAAGAGTAATAACATTCTGTTAATCGGTCAATAAGTCGCCTTTTTTACGTTTTTGCGCATTTAGATCTGGTAAAAACCGCATAATGAGATGGCGGCAAAACTGAATGCAATGGTTATATTGCCCTCTTTTGCATTGTCCAGGTTTGGTGATGAATGAAATAAGTAGAAGGAACGGATAGAGGTATGGTGCTTTTAACAGTTGAGGGGTTACAGAAAAAATACGGCCTTAAACATTTGTTTGAGGATGTTTCGTTTGGTATTGATGATCGCGACAAGATTGGTATTATCGGGGCGAACGGGAGTGGAAAGAGTACGCTTTTGAAAATTCTTGCCGGGGTGGAAACTCCCGACAAGGGAAAGGTGATGGTGGCTAATCAGAAGAAGATTGCCTATTTGCCGCAGGATTCGCCCTATAATCCAGAGGATACGGTGCTCGAGGCCATTCTGAAGTCGAGTGACAAGGCAATGGATCTCATTTATGAGTATGAACTTGTCTGCAAGGAGCTTGAGACCAGGCATAGCGAAGATCCTTCGTTGATTGAGAAGATGAGTCGGCTTGCCCATGAGCTTGATGTATGCGGAGCATGGGAGCTCGAATCGAATGCCAAAATGGTGCTTGGTAAACTTGGTCTGTATGACCTTACAGCACTCATGGGCACGCTTTCTGGAGGGCAGCGCAAGCGAGTGGCTTTGGCTCATGCGCTGGTTGTGCCGAGTGACGGACTTATTCTGGATGAACCGACTAACCATCTTGATGCCGATAGTGTTGAGTGGCTGGAAAATTATATCCGGCGCTATCAGGGTGCGGTGCTGCTCATTACGCATGACCGTTATTTTCTTGACCGGGTGGCTACGCGCATGATTGAGATGGATGGCCGCACAGCCATCACTTATACGGGAGGATACTCGAGCTATCTTGTGCAAAAGGCTGAGCAGGAGGAACAGGCGATACGCGATGACCGCAAGCGTTCTGCCCTTGTTCGCCAGGAGCTTGACTGGATGAGGGGAGGATGCAAGGCTCGGACGACGAAACAGAAGGCACGTATGCTGAGGGCCGAAAGTCTGGTGTATGCTCCAAAAAAAGAGAAGGCGAAAGAGCTTGAGATCGGGTTTGGCTCTGGAAGGTTGGGTGATAAAATCATTGAGTTTCATCAGGTTTCGAAATCCTACGGTGATAAGTTGCTCTTGCAGTCGTTCGAGTATCATCTGCAAAAGGGGGATCGCATTGGTATTATCGGGCCGAACGGTTCGGGCAAAACCACCCTTTTTGATATGATTACCGGGCGTGTCAAGCCCGACAGCGGCCATATTGATCTCGGCAAGACAGTAAACATTGGTTACTATGATCAGCAGAGCAGGGGACTTGACGACTCCAAGCGGGTGATCGAATATATTCAGGAACATGCCGAGCAGATCAAGACGAAGGATGGCATGGTATTTTCGGCCTCGAAAATGCTTGAGCGCTTCCTCTTTGCACCGTCTACTCAGTATAGTTATATCAAGACCCTTTCGGGAGGCGAGCGCCGGAGGCTCTATCTGTTGAAGCAATTGATTGATGCGCCTAATGTGCTTTTGCTTGATGAGCCTACCAACGATCTTGATATTCCAACGCTCCGCGTGCTTGAGGACTATCTCGACACCTATACGGGTTGCCTCATGGTGGTGAGTCACGATCGCTATTTTCTTGATCGCACGGTTGAGTATATTTTTGCTTTTGAGGAGAATGGTCTCATCCGTCGTTATCCCGGTAACTATACCGTCTATCTTGACCTGAAAGCTGCGGACGGGACGAAGGGTGAAAAAAAGCCAGTAAAAAAAGTACCGGAGGCTCCAAAATCTGTCGTGGCACCTTCGTTAAAGCAGGGGAAGCTCACCAGCAAAGAGAAGCGTGAACTGGAACTGCTTGAGCGCTCAATTCATGAGGCTGAAAGTCGTCAGTCGGAGATAGCAGAGCGTCTTGCGTTGGCTGGCAGCGATTTTGGATTGCAGCAGCAACTTGGTTCGGAGCTTCACGGACTGCAGCAGCAACTTGAAAAGGAGATGACCCGCTGGAGCAAACTTGCCGAACAGGCGTAACTGATTGAGAAGGGTACGGTCATGAGCGATACTGCTGTCATGATTATCAAAAATCTTGAAGCGCTCTCAAATCCCGGGGCAGCACTCTTTGCACAGAGGTTTTTTAAAACCGGCCCCGGAGAGTATGGTGAGGGCGATCTTTTTCGTGGCATTCGGGTTCCGGTGCTCAGAAAGCTCTCCCGTACGTTTGACGACACCCCGTTGCCAGAGGTTCTCCTGTTGCTTGCCTCCTCCTTTCATGATGATCGTCTGCTTGCCCTTTTGATGCTTGTGCGTCGTTTTGGTCAGGGTGATGAAGCGATGAGGGGGCATATCTACACCCACTATCTTGCAAATACCCGTTTTATCAATAACTGGGATCTGGTTGATGTTTCGGCAGAGCACATTGTCGGGAGTTTTTTGATCCATCGTCCGCGAAAACCTCTCTGTCTGCTTGCAGGGTCGGAAGTTCTTTGGGAGAGAAGGATTGCCATTACGGCAACGTTTCATTTCATCCGTCGGGGTGAGTTTCATGACACCCTGGCTCTTGCTGAAAAATTGCTACAGGATAGTGAAGAGTTGATTCACAAGGCTGTGGGTTGGATGCTCAGGGAGGTTGGCAAACGTAACCAGGCGCTGCTGGAGGGCTTTTTATTGCAGCATTATCGGCGGATGCCAAGGGTCATGCTGCGATATGCGATTGAGCGATTTGCTGAAGAGCGTCGGCAGCAGTACTTGAAAGGGCACCTGTAATCGCGGGTTGACAGCGAGAAGCGAACAGCACTTCGCACAACTGTGCGGTGCTCTTCCGGAAAAAACAGTCTTGTTGAGGCAGATATAAATCTGAAGAGTCAGTCGGAAAATAAATAATAAATTATATATCACTATTTAATACAATAGGTTATCTGATTAAGTGCGGAGTGAATTGTCGCATTTAGCCATATTGGCACACTATATGCAACTCTTATTTGGTGAGGCAGACCGTCCCTCTCTTTACAAGACGGAATTTGAAGTAACAAATAACTGGAGATTTATCATGGCAGTAGAAAAAACGATTGGTTCATCAAGCCTCGTAGAGGTTATTGACCGTATTCTTGATAAGGGTGTTGTTGTTGACGCATGGGTAAGGGTATCACTTGTAGGTATCGAACTTCTTGCTATCGAAGCACGTGTAGTAGTTGCTTCTGTAGAGACCTACCTGAAATATGCTGAAGCAATCGGCCTGACTGCAAAAGCAGCGTAAGAGAGCGAGCAGTTGAATGATTGTTCTTGCTAAGGCATCCTCCGGCGTTAATGTCCAGTGAGCATGATTTACCAAGAACTCATTTATTTCATGGGTACATTGCGGTTGTTAGTTTCTGCTGAAGTTTCTCTCCATATAACAGTAAGTCAAGATGGATATTAAAGAAGAGGAAGAGAGGGTTGCTTCTGAAAATATCGGTGACTCTAATGAGGCCAGGATAAAAAAAATTGAGAACGCATTCCAATCTTCCGAGAATATTAAAGAATCGTGCCATTTACTGGTTGACAGTGTCGAGCATTCCCTGGAATATCTTAAGGAAAAACGGAATGATGTGAGTTCAAAACTCTGTGAGGCGCTTGCAAAAAAAGAGTCGCTGCGAAAAAAGGATTATAATATCATCATGGATGATATCTATAGTTTGCTTGATGAAAAGGAGCGCAATGCAAAAAGCCATTTTATAGCCTTCATAGAAGATCAGAAAGAGTTTACCCAGTCATTAAAAAATATAATAGTAAATATCTCCGATTATAGTGCGACTGATTCTTCAGATAAAAATGCTTTATTGAAAGAGCAATTGGCGCAAATTGCAGAGATACAGGAAGAAAGAAAAGAAACGGTTATAAAGATATTGACTGATTTCCAGGATATACATAAAGAGGTGATGGCATATCTTGAATCATTACTTGAAAAAGGTGAAAATATCAATATCAGGGATATAAAAAATGCTAAATATATTATAAGCAAAGAACAATATTAGTAATACTTAACCAAAAACGGAGAGCAAGATGGGACTGGCTAATGAAATGAAAAGTTTGAGTGAAGAGATGCTTGCTTCATTTAAGGGGCGCGTAAAGGATAATGAAGAACTTGTTGCCAATGTAGGAAAAAAACTACAGCAATATCGCGACGAGCAGGAAAAAACAGCCGCGACCTTGAATGCGAATGCCGCTGAATTAAAGAGTAATCTCGCTGCAGGGGAAAAAGAGAGGATGGGTAACTATGGACAGTTGATTGGGTCCATACAAAAGGATATTAAGGGCATAGAGACAGAAGTTAAAGGTTTCAAGTCCTCAACGAACGAATTGATCAAGGATTATTCTAAAGCAAGAAAAGTATTGGCCAGTGATTTGGACAAGTTCTTTTCTGAAGAAAACAAGTCACGAGCAGAGAATGAGCAGTCAAGAATGGATGAGTATGGATTGTATATCGGAAAAATAAGTGATGAAGTATCAAGTATTTTCAATTACACAAATGAAATGCTTGAAAAGTTCGGAAGTGAGCATAAAGAGATGTCGGATGAACTCCGGGCTGAATTGAGCAAAACAAGAAATGACCGATTCGAATATACACACGCCTTGCTTACAAGCATTCAGGGCAGAATTGCTGAGATAAGCAGCGAGAACAATAATGCGGCCCGCAAGTTGAGAAAAGATCTTGATCATGGTGATGCAGAGCGGCTGCGGGAATATAATGCCTTGTTCGACAGGATCAGTCGTGAGGTTACAGATTTAAGAAAATCTACTTCAGCTCTTCTTGGCAGTTATTCAAGTGACCGGGCACAGGGTGGCGAACACTGGAAACAGATGCAGGAGCAGATTGCGGCCATAAGAAATGGTGGTAATCTTGAAATCCCCAAAAAAATTGAGAAAGTAGTCGAAAAAAATGAGGTAAAAGCTGAACCTGCTGTAACAGTCATTAAAGAGTTGCCTGTTTTTGAGCAAAAGACGCCGACTGAAAATGTTGAACTGCCGATAGTTCATGAAGAACTTACTTTAGAGGACAAGATTTTCCAGTACATCAACAGTCATCATGAAGGTGTTAAAGTGTCTGACATGGAAGAGCCTTTACATGAAACCCGAATGAAGATTGGCTTTGCGGCTAAGTGTTTGCTGGATGCCGGAAAAGTTTCAAAAATTGAAAATCTTTATTACCCGGTAAAAAAAGGTTCTAAGTAAATAATAAATTTAAAGCAAGATAAGGGTTTTTGAGCAAAAAAATCCTTATCTTGCTTTTATGCTTTTTTCGAAGTGAATTTTAAGTAAGTCTAATAAAATTTCAAATAGCCTGTACCTATGCGTCGCCAAGGAAATGATAATGAAATGAATACAGTGCTTGAGCCGAAGCCCATGCCTAATTTTGTCGAAACGGATTACATCAGAGATATAACAAGCCGTGGTTTGACTTATATGAAAGCGGGATTTCCTGTTCATTTCAGGGGTCCGTCAGGTACTGGTAAGACAACTGTTGCACTGCATCTTGCAAGCAAAATAGGACGGCCTGTTGTCATTATCCATGGTGACTCTGAATACAAGACATCAGATCTTATTGGGAGTGAGCAGGGTTATAAATACAGACGGTTGGATGATAATTTTATTCATTCTGTTCACAAGTATGAAGAGGATATGACAAAGCAGTGGGTCAACAATCGCTTGACTATTGCAATTAAGAAAGGTTTTACACTGGTGTATGACGAGTTTACCCGATCACGTCCTGAAGCAAACAACATCCTTCTTCCCATTCTGCAGGAAAAGATGTTGAGCACCTCTTCATCGAATGAAGAAGAATATTATATGAAGGTTCATCCTGAATTCAGAGCTATATTTACTTCGAATCCTGAAGAATATGCTGGTGTCAACAGGACTCAGGATGCTTTGCGCGACAGGATGGTTACCATGGATCTTGATTATTTCGATTACGAAACGGAACTTATGATTACTCATGCAAAATCAGGTATGTCGCTTGATGATGCCGAAAAAATTGTTAAGATTGTGCGCGGGTTGCGTGAATCAGGAAAGACTGAGTTTGATCCAACAATTCGGGGTGCTATTATGATTGCCAAAACATTGCATGTTCTTGGTGCAAGGCCGGATAAGTCAAATGAAATGTTCAAAAAAGTTTGTCAGGATATTTTAACTTCGGAGACAAGCAGGGTAGGATCCAAAACAAATCAGGAAAGAGTACGTGGTATTGTAAATGAGCTTATTGACTTGCACTCATAGTCACAGAAAACGTAATCAAATCAGATATTATGCCGATTATGAATCCCAAGAGAGGCGTCAGTCATATTAAAACACTTCATACTGTTACCAAAGCATCTGCAAAAAAACATGATACGGCTGATTTCCTTGAGTTGTATATGCTTGAAAAGGAGAAACAACGATTGATGACTGAAGAAGCAAAAATATTGTTTAGGCTTGATTATGTCCAAAATAGATTGAGAATTATACAGAATATTTATGAGCATAGTTCTCATTTACTTCATCATCAGAATAGTAATCATTACGGTGAGGTAGACTCAAATCCTGGATTTACGACTATCCAAATAGAGTATTAAATTTATTGTACCATGGCAGAATTAAAACATGCTGTTAATGCGACAGGCCTTGCAGATATACTTGAAAGGGTCCTGGACAAAGGCATTGTAATAGCCGGAGATATCAAGATACAGATTGCCGATATAGACTTGTTGACAATTAA
>CAILXB010000204.1 GCA_903838025.1 uncultured Chlorobiaceae bacterium | reverse complement strand
TGCTGAGTAATGGCTGTCACCGCGGTAAACCAGTGTCGTATCTGGCCACTTTTGGCGAATACGTTCCACAATCCGTTTCACGTAGGAGACGATCTCCCTGCCTCCAGGGCGCTTTCCAGGCCGCAGTATCGAGGTAATCAGTTTGCCAGAAAAACCTTCATAAACATGCAGAGGTTGATAACAGGTCTCCTGATAATAACCGTTGAACAGAGCCAGTTGCTGATGGCCGTGCACAACATCCTCCGTATCGTCAAAGTCCAGAACAATGATCTCGGGAGGCTCGGTGTACGAAGCGAGAAAATGATCGACAAAACCCTTTGCAATCTGACAGAGATCACGACGAGTAATCATGTTTTCCAGTCTGCTGAACGTCGGTTGACTGGCTAAATCAAGGCCGGTTTCAGGTAAACGACCAAGAGCCATTTTCATTGCCGGATCAATGCGTAAACTGTTGCTGTCATTGCAATCTTCATACCCACAACTGATTTGAAGTACCCGCTGGGTGCTGAGTTCCTTGATACTGTGCGTAATCGAAGAAGGGCGTCGTGTATCATTGATGCACTGGGTCAGCATGCTGATGATGCCAAGTTGGGATTCGGTTTCACTCAAAAGCAGCACACCAGCATCGCTTGTGATGTTGCCACCATTAAAATCCAAAGCAACTTTTTTGCCCATTACCGGGGCTATGGCTGATGCAGAATTGAATGAAAATAATGTTTGTTGCGTACTCTCTGATGTGACTATATTGCGCAAAAGGGGTTGCATAAATATCGTGTCTTATTTGTTGATTTAAGCACCGATAATATAAGCAATTACGATATTTTGTGCACCCTTTTTTTTGTTTATGGTGAATAATTCAGGATATTTTAATAAGATTTTGACGATTCACAGAAACTAAATCCCTTAAATACAAGTTTAAACAACTTGAACTGAATCTTCATGTTAAACCTAAATAATTGCTTTATGGCTTATAAGCAACCCGCTCTTCCCTACGCCGAAGATGCGCTTGAACCCTTTATCTCCGCTAAAACACTCAGCTTTCACTATGGCAAGCACCATGTAGCATACATCACGAACTACAACAACCTTGTCGCCGGAACCCCACTGGAGAGCCTGAGCCTTGAAGAGGTCATCACACAAACCGCCGCAGATCCCCAGAAAATCGCCATCTTCAATAACGGTGCACAGGCATGGAACCACTCTTTCTACTGGAACTGCCTCGCGCCAAACGGCGGTGGCGAACCTTCTGGAGAACTTGGAGCAAAAATCGTAACAGATTTCGGCAGTTTTGACAAGTTTAAAGAAGAACTGAAAAGCGCCGCAGCCACTCAATTCGGCAGCGGATGGGCATGGCTCGTCCTTGATGGACAGACGCTGAAAGTGGTGAAAACCGGTAATGCACAAACCCCTTCAACCAGCGGCCAGAAACCGATTTTAACCATCGATGTCTGGGAACATGCCTACTATCTCGACTACCAGAACCGCCGTCCCGACTACGTCGCAACGGTGATAGACAACCTGCTCAACTGGGAGTTTGCGGCAAAAAATTTCCACGCTGCTCAGTAAAAAAAATTTCTGGACCCCGGCGGAGAGAGAGCTTGCGCTTCTCTCCGGCACGGGAGACGCTCTCAAAACATCGCCGATCACATCCAGGGCAACATCGCCGCATCATCAAGATTAACCACCTTCACTTTTTTCGGCATCAAAAATTTAAGTGCCAGATTCTCCTGATTGAAGACTCGCTCATCATAGGAGATCACCAATTGATGCTCACCCGCAATGTCGGCACCACTGTTGTAAAGCACCATCTCAATATCTTTCGGCACAAGGGTCGTATGGCCGTCAATGGCAATGGCTTCAAAATTCCTGAAATGAATCTCGGTCAAACTTTTTCCCAGCCTGTCTTTCATGATAATAGCCGAAAGTGTCCTGTTGGCGGGATCAATAAGCACCTCTTTGCTTCCTGTAGAATTCGCAAGCGTGAAAAGCAGCATCCCGGAACCTTTTTTTACCGATCTGATAGCGCTTGCCGGCTCTGTAATTGTTACAAGTCCCAAGAGAGATTCCATCAAAAGCCTGTATCCTGAATTCACTCCGAGAATTTTTTCAAGATTCATCTCACTGTTACTACCCTGAAAAAGCCGGTTATTGAGCATGTCGTGCACATAGAGCGAGTCGGTACCAAAAAATATATCTGCAACCGGCCACCCAAGCAAACCTGCACTGACAATCATCCTTGCCTCACCTCCACGATTGATCAGGATATTACAAAAAACCCGGTTCTGCCGTTTCGGCGTTTTTATCCAGACATCAGCATATCCATCCAGCGACACAATAAAGGGCGATGCTTCAGCAACTTCCCGGTAAAGATCGGTATATGCAGCAATCAGCGCAGTCTGCTCAACAGGCAGTTCCTGCTTGCCAACCGTCCTGAAATCGGCACATCCGCCCGCAAAAACAAGCAGGAACAAGACCAACACCATCACCCTCTTTCCGCTCATCTTTCCATTCATTTAAATTTGTGGTCGCACCATCTGCCGCGCATGTATTTATTTCCTTTGAGATTCTTCACTTTTGCTGCACATTGCAACAGTACCGCAAAGCGACAGGCACGATGCTTCGCGGCCGAAAATGCCGTTTACTCAAGAACGGAACCACCTCCATTTTACAGTCAATATCTATTGTAAGGTAAAATGCAGAGCTATCAAAACCACAAGACATTTTTCAAGCCATGCAATCGCTCTACCTCAAACCAAAAGAACACTACAGGATCCAGAAAGGCCATCTCTGGGTGTTCAGCAACGAACTTGCAATCCTTCCTCGGGATATCGCTTCTGGTGAAACTGTAAAGCTTTTTACCCACGATAAAAAATTTCTGGGAACCGGCTTCTACAATCCCCACTCCCTGATCTCGGTAAGGCTGATCAGCCGCAAAGACGAAGAGCCTGACAAAGATTTTTTTCTCAAAAAATTTCGTGAAGCACTCGCTCTCCGTGAAAAAGTCTACACAAGTTATGAAACCAACGCGTATCGCCTTGTCCATGGTGAATCGGACGGTTTGCCGGGGCTCATTGTAGACCGCTTCAACAAGGCGGTTGTACTGCAGGCCTTTTCGGCAGGCATGGACGTTCACCTACCGCTTATCTGTGAGGCCCTGCAGGAGCTGCTGAACCCTGCCGTCATTATCGTACGCAACGAATCTCCCTTACGGGAACTCGAAGGGCTGACACTCTACAAGGATGTTGTCTGGGGTGATCGCTCTGCAACAAAACAGACCATTTACGATGCCGACATCAGCTTTGAGGTTGATCTCTTTGAGGGACAAAAAACCGGCTTTTTCCTTGACCAGCGTGAAAACCGCAGGGTTGTCAGGAAATTTTCAGAAGGGGCCGAGGTGCTTGACGTCTTTACCAACGACGGAGGTTTTGCTCTCAACGCACTTTACGGAGGGGCTCGTTCAGCCATTCTGGTGGACGCATCCAAAGAGGCTCTGCAACGGGCAGAGCGCAACGCACAACTGAACACCTTTTCAGAATACAGTCTGGTTGCCGCCGACGCTTTCGATACCCTCGACCAGATGGTTGAGTCAAAAGAGTCATTCGACCTTGTAATACTTGATCCGCCAAGTTTCACCAAGAGCCGCAAAAACCTCCCCGGCGCCCTCAAAGCCTACAAACGACTCAATAAACTCGGACTGGAGCTTATCAGAAGCGGAGGATTTCTGGCCACCGCATCATGCAGCCACCACGTTTCAGAAGAGGACTTTCTGCAAAGCGTCCATCAAGCGGCCCTTGCCGCAGGCTGCCAACTCAGGATGATCCACAAAAGCTCTCAACCCTTCGACCATCCTGTACTGCTTGCCATGCCGGAAACAAGCTACCTCAAGTTTGCCTGTTTTTATGTGACGCGCTGAAGTACCCGTTCACTCCCCTGCCTTCTTCCAGCCATACTGCAGCCTCCGGGCTGCGGGGCAGGGGTTGAAGATACCCTCCTCAACCCCCTTTCGGAAGTTCCGAGATGGCTCCCCTGATGTACTCTGCCGCTTCATCAAGAATTTTCAACGCCTGGCGTATTTCATAATCGTCGTCCGCATCATCTTTTGCTCTTTCCATACGCCTCTTTGCATCCTGAATTGCATTGGCGGCAAGCTGCAGTTTTGAATCGATGGCCATGACACTTCTCCTTCGGTAAAAATGGTATTGCAAAACCCGAACATGCAGGAAATGTAGCAACGATTCAGGAGAAGTTTGCATAAGCTGTCAGAAAAAATCATGACCGACAGCCCCCAAACAGCCCCCTGCGCAAAAACCATTTTAACAGCTCAATAACAGGCACAACAGTTGCCGCAGCACCAATCACAATTGCCCAGTCTTGCGCGGTCAGAAGAAATGTCCCAAACGGTGTACGAAAAACTGGAATGATAATAATGGCCGTCAACATCACCAGCTCCCATACTATTGCGAGGTTCAGCCACCTGTTGGCAAAGGGACGCCGAAGAATTGATGCGCGTTCAGAACGGAAATTATAGGCCTTGAAAAACTGGATAAGCACTAACGAAACAAAGGTCATCGTCATGGCCTCCTGAAGGGAACGACCCGACGCAAGGGCATACTGAAAAAGCGAGAGATTGACAATGGTCGACCAGATTCCACCGGTCAGCATAAGAGAGAGTATGGAGCGCGTAAAGATCCCTTTTTTTGGATCGTTCGGCCTGCGCAGCATAATATCCTTCTCAGCCGGATCAACGGCAAGCGCAAGTGCCGGAAGACCATCGGTGGCAAGGTTCACATAAAGAATTTGGACTGCCGAGAGCGGAAGAGGAATACCCATGAGGGTCGCTCCGACCATCAGGCCAAGTTCACCGATATTGGAGGAGAGCAGGTAGGTCAGATATTTTTTGATGTTGTCATAGATCCCCCGTCCCTCTTCCACAGCCGCCACAATTGAGGCAAAGTTATCGTCAGTCAACATCATGGCTGAAGCCTCCTTTGAGACGTCAGTGCCGGTTATGCCCATGGAGATGCCGATATCGGCTTTTTTGAGAGCAGGAGCATCGTTCACACCGTCACCCGTCATGGCGACGACCTCACCGTTTTTCTGCAGCGCGTCAACAATACGAAGCTTGTGCTCCGGTGCGACTCTCGCAAAAACCGAAATTGTACCAATAGAACGGCCAAGCTCTTCATCGCTCATACACTGCAACATTGCACCGGTCACCACTCGTCCATCACGCAAAATACCAAGCTCACGGGCGATAGCTTCAGCCGTCAAGGGATGGTCTCCGGTAATCATGACCGGACGAATGCCAGCGTCAAGGCACCGACGCACAGCGTCTCCAGCTTCAGCTCTCGGCGGATCAATCATGCCGACAAAGCCAAGAAAGGTCATTCCTTCATCAGCTCCCCGAATCTCAGAAACCTGCTTAACAGCAAGGGCAAGCACCCGCAGAGCCCTTTTGCCGAGAACATCTGCCTCCGCAAGCAGAGCACTCCGCCTGGCATCATCAAGCAACTGAACGCCGCCAGCAACACGAACAGCACTGCAACCAGCGAGCAAAACTTCAGGTGCACCCTTGATGACCGCTTTCATCACCTCACCACTCCGGTGCAAGGTAATCATCCGTTTAGTCTCGGAAGAGAAGGGCTGCTCATCAAGACGTTCATTGACCAATTGCTGCTCACACTCATCAATGCCTGCTTTACGGGCAACCACGAGTAGTGCTCCTTCGGTCGGATCTCCGGCTATCTTCCATCCTCCATCCTCGTTTTTCACCATCCGGGCATCATTGCATAGAAGTCCTGCAAGAAGCAGTTCATGCATGCTTTCCGGTAAACCCCCTCCTCCCGAAACGGTAAACGAACCATCAGGGAGATAACCAGAGCCACTCACATCAACCAGCACCCCCGAGGTAAAAAGTGCCCGCACGGTCATTTCATCACGCGTAAGGGTGCCTGTTTTGTCTGAGCAAATAACGGTGGTACTGCCAAGGGTTTCTACAACAGGTAATCGCCGCATAAGTGCGTGGCGCTTCACCATGCGCTGCACACCGAGAGCAAGAGAGATGGTCACCACGGCGGGAAGAGCTTCCGGCACAACAGCCACAGCAAGCGCTATACCAAAAATAAGCATCTCGATGAAAGACTGGCCACGGAAGACGCCAAAAGCAACAATAACCAGCACAATCACAAAGGCAGCTCGCGCCAGCACCGAGCCAACCTTGTCAAGATTTTTTTGAAGGGGTGTTTTTTCAGTTTCAACAGAGTGCAGCATTGTAGCAATCCGGCCAAACTCCGTCTGCATACCGGTCGCAACCACAAGAGCCATCGCACGACCGTAACTGATTGACGTACCAGCAAAAACCATGTTTTTACGGTCGCCGGGGCCTGCGTTTTCAGGAGGAGAGGCATCAACCTCCTTTTCCGATGGAAGCGACTCCCCCGTAAGTGAGGCCTCATCACTGCGCAGGTTCATCGCCTGCAAGAGCCTCGCGTCAGCCGGTACCCGATCACCGGCAGCAAGCAGCACCACATCGCCCGGAACAAGTTCCACAGCATTGACCACAACCTCCTGGCCATCACGCCTTACCCTGGCCAATGGAGCCGCCATCTCCCTGAGCGCCTCGATAGCACGCTCAGCCTTGAACTCCTGGACAAAACCAAGCAATACGGCAAAAAGGACGATAACAGCAATGGCAACCGCCTCGATTCCGTGGCCCAAAAATGCCGAAAGAGCGGTTGCAATGAGAAGAGTTATGATAAGTACGTTTTTGAACTGCTCAAAAAGCAGCTTCCAGGGGCTTGCCCGGTGCTCGGCCTGGATCCGGTTTTGGCCATAGACCTCAAGCCGCCTGGCAGCCTCGGCAGCAGAGAGACCGGCAGACGTCGAACCGAGTTTTTGAAAAAGCTCATCAACCCTCAACGTATGCCATACTGCTACCACACTCATCCCGGACTCCTATTATGTTATTTCAACGGAAACTTCACCACACAGCCACAAAAGCCCATCATTTACCAGAATCCTGCTCTTTGCCTGAATCCTTGCCAGAGTCACCGCCAGAGTCACTACCGGACTCCTTCCCTGAGTCTCCACCTGAGTCTTTACCACCCTCTTTACCAGATTCACCGTCAGACGATGAAAAAAGTGCAAGACGTGCCACACTGATAAAATCAGCCGTTCCTCCAGCAACATCTCCG
>CAILXB010000203.1 GCA_903838025.1 uncultured Chlorobiaceae bacterium | reverse complement strand
GCACGATCTATATTGGAAAGGTGCGCGACATTCGTGATGAGCTCGGTGCTTTTGTGGAATTCCTTCCCAAAACTGATGGCCTGGTCCACATCTCCGAGATATCAACCACAAGAGTGACGAAAGTGAGCGATCACCTGAAGATTGGAGAAAAAGTAAAGGTCAAGCTGGTGGATGTCCGCAAAGATCCCCGTACCGGAAAAACCAAGTTTGCTCTTTCAATAAAGGCTATTGAACAGGATGCTGCAAAAGAGAGCAGCGCAGAAAACAACTGAATCGCAACATGAGTCAAAAAGCAGTACAGGTAACACTGTGCTGCTTTTTTTTTAAGGAAAACAACTCTCATTCATCAACACACCATGAGGTACGATTTTTCAAATACAGAGGCGAAATGGCAGGCCCGGTGGCAGCAACAGAAGACCTTTACAACCACTGAAGGAAGCGGCAAGCCAAAATACTATGTCCTCGACATGTTTCCCTATCCCAGTGGTACAGGGCTTCATGTAGGCCATCTTGAAGGGTACACCGCGTCAGACATTATCGCTCGATACAAAAGAAGTTGCGGCTACAACGTGCTCCACCCGATGGGATGGGACGCCTTTGGACTGCCCGCAGAACAATTTGCCATCAAAACAGGAACTCACCCGAAAACCACCACCGAAGAGAATATCCGAAGCTTCAAGGGAACCCTTCAGGCAATGGGCTTCTCCTACGACTGGTCGAGGGAGATCAACACCACCGATCCTGGATATTTCAAATGGACACAGTGGATTTTTCTTCAGCTCTATAATCGCGGGCTGGCCTATATGTCGGAAGTGGACGTCAACTGGTGCGAAGAGCTCAAGACCGTTCTGGCAAACGAGGAGGTTGACGAAAAAATTGCTGACGGCTACACCGTTGTCCGCCGTCCCCTGCGGCAATGGGTGCTGAAAATCACCGCTTATGCCGACCGCCTGCTTGCCGACCTTGATGAAGTCGATTGGCCGGAAAATGTCAAACAGATGCAGCGTAACTGGATTGGCCGTTCGGAAGGTGTCGAAATTGACTTTGAACTCCGCTGCCACAACAAAAAACTAAGAGTCTATACCACAAGGCCCGACACGCTCTTTGGAGCAACCTACCTTGTGCTCTCTCCAGAGCATCCCCTTGCCGAAAAGCTTGCCACCGCCGCGCAGTTGGTTGCAGTGAAAGAATATATCAGCAAGGCAAGGCTGAAAACAGAGCTGGAGCGGACGGGCCTGCAAAAAGAAAAAAGCGGGGTTTTTACCGGCTCTTATGCCATCAACCCTGCAAACGGCGAGCCCCTTCCTGTCTGGCTCTCCGACTTTGTTTTGACCAGTTATGGAACGGGAGCCATCATGTCCGTCCCGGCGCATGACAGCCGCGACTGGGAGTTTGCAAAACAATACAACCTGCCCATTATTGAGGTGATCAAAAGCCCGCACGATGTCCAGGAAAAGGTTTTTGACGGTAAAGAGAGCGTTCCGGTCAACTCTTCAAACGATGAACTATCTCTCAACGGGCTCGCGTTCAGTGAAGCTTTTGAGCGGATGGCATCAT
>CAILXB010000202.1 GCA_903838025.1 uncultured Chlorobiaceae bacterium | reverse complement strand
TTATGGAGAATTACTCCTTTGAGCTGGAACACGTCAATTAAATAGCATTCTTAATTATGGCTGATGTAACTGTAGGGGTCGTTGTTTTTCCAGGTTCAAACTGTGATCATGATACGGAGTATGCAGTAGGTTCGTTTAATGGCGTCAAACCGCGTATGCTCTGGCATAACGACCATGATCTCCAGGGGGTAAAGGCAATCATTCTTCCTGGTGGTTTTTCTTATGGTGACTACCTCCGGGCAGGCTCAATTGCCCGCTTCTCTCCCATCATGCAGGAAGTGATTGAGTTTGCCCGCAAAGGCTTTCCGGTGCTTGGCATCTGCAACGGATTTCAGGTGCTGCTTGAGAGCGGCCTGCTCGAAGGCGCCCTTTCAAAGAATCGCGATAAAAAGTTTCTCTGTTGCCAGACCACCCTCAAAACGGTGAACTCCTCAACCATCTTTACGAGCCGGTACCAGCAGGATCAACTCCTCACCATTCCCATTGCGCATGGTCAGGGCAACTACTTTGCTCCGCCGGAAGTGATCGAAAGCCTTGAAGAGCACAATCAGGTTGTTTTTCAGTACAGTGACGCAGAGGGAGCGGTTACCGATGAAGCCAATCCAAATGGCTCAATCAACAATATTGCCGGTATCATCAATCGCCAGGGCAATGTGCTCGGCCTCATGCCCCATCCAGAACGGGCGAGCGAAAAGAGTCTTGGCTCTTTGGATGGACGCAGGCTTTTTGAATCACTCTTCCAGCATATTGCCGGAGTGTAACCACGCACGAGTTAAAATTTATGGACTATTGTGACGCAGAAATCTAAAGTGTTTTCATGGCTGCTGTTTGATTTCGCCAACACTTCCTTCAGCGTGATGATGGTCACCTTTGTTTTTCCCCTCTTTTTCAAGAATGTGATCTGCGCGGGCGAGCCTTGGGGTGACGCCCTGTGGGGTTTCAGCATCAGTCTCTCAATGCTGCTCGTCGCCCTCATCTCACCGGTTCTTGGAGCCGCTGCTGATTATTCGGGAAAACGAAAGCGCTTTCTTTTCGCCTTTACCATCACCTCTGTTATTGCTACAGCCCTGCTCTCCTTTTCGGGCCCGGGCATGGCTGTGGCGGCAGTTCTGCTTTTTATTCTTGCCAACATGGGCTTTGAGGGAGGGCTTGTTTTCTATGATGCCTATCTCAAGGAGCTTGCTTCCGACAAAAGTGTCGGCAGGCTCTCCGGCTACGGTTTTGCCATGGGCTACCTTGGAGCACTTTCCATTCTTTTGTTGGTGAAGCCACTGCTCAGCAAGGGGATTGTGTTGCCGAACATGGCGAATGTGCAACTGAGTTTTCTTGTGGCCGCACTCTTTTTTGCACTCTTTTCGGCTCCGCTTTTTTTTGCGCTGCGGGATGAAAAAAAAGAGGATCGATCGGCACTCTCTTCGGCAGCGCTCATCGCCTCTATCAAGGAGGTGAAGTATACGGTTCAGCATATCATGAGCTACCCCGACCTTGCCCGCTTTCTTCTTGCCTACTTTTTCTACAATGATGCCATTTTGACCGTTATCGCCTTTTCCTCTATCTATGCCCAGAATACCCTTGGCTTTACGACCGGAGAGTTGATTCAGTTTTTTATGCTGGTACAGACCACGGCCATTGCCGGTTCGGTAATTTTCGGCTTTGTGACCGATAAAATAGGGCCGAAACGAACGATTGTTATTACCTTGCTGATCTGGTTTATGGTCGTTGTTGCGGCCATATTTGCCGACAGCAAGGAGCTCTTTTTTTATACCGGGATGCTTGCCGGCATGTCTATGGGCTCGTCGCAGGCCGCCTCCCGATCCATGATGACCCGTCTGACACCCAAGGAACATGTTACCGAGTTTTTTGGTTTTTACGATGGTACCTTCGGCAAGGCTTCCGCTGTGGTAGGCCCTCTTGTTTTTGGGTTTGTGTCGGCGCAGGCTGGAAGTCAGAAGGTCGCGCTCGCTTCACTGCTGCTCTTCTTTACGATTGGCCTGTTGCTGATGACCAGAGTGCGGTCGGCCGGAAGCACCTGCATACCCAAAGGATAAAGAAATTGGTTCCAATAAACGTTATCTTGCAGTGTAAAAAAGCTTCGGAACAAAAGGGAGTGGATATGGATACGAGAGTGAGAAGAAGGAAATTGGCCCTCCCTGCTGCGGCTTCGCACTATTTGCGCGCTTTTGGCCCCTTTTTTTGGAAAAATTTTATTCATGACAAAATTTTTCTTGGCGCGGGTTCTCTTGCGTTTCAGACACTCCTCTCGATTGTGCCGATTCTTGCCATTATCCTCTCCATCCTGAATGTTTTTGTGGTTTTTGCACCTTTCAAACGCTCTATTGAGGATTTTCTTGTCCAGAATTTCATGCCGGGTGCCGGGATGGTGCTCAATACCTATCTGATAGATTTTATCGGAAAGACCTCCAGCGTACCGATTCTTGGAGGCGTCTTTCTTTTCATTATTGCACTTTTCCTTATCTCAACGGTCGATCATACGCTCAATGATATATGGGAGGTTCATGCTCCCCGCAAGGCCCTGCAGGGTTTTACCCTCTACTGGACGGTACTGACGCTCGGGCCGGTGCTTATCGGAAGCAGCCTTGCCGCAAGCTCTTATGTCTGGTATACGATCTTTACTGCGGGCCCTTTGCTTGAAATGAAAACCAGTCTCCTCTCTTTTTTTCCTGTCATCAACTCGATTGCCGCCTTTTTTCTGCTCTACATGCTTGTTCCAAACCGTCGGGTGCGCTTTGTTCACGCCTTTTCGGGGGCACTGCTTGCCGCAGTTCTTTTCGAACTCTCAAAGCGATGGTTTGCCTTCTACATCACCCATATTGCGACCTTTCAGCATATTTATGGTGCACTGTCGGTTATCCCGATGCTTTTTTTCTGGATCTATCTTGGCTGGATTGTGGTATTAACCGGTGCCGAATTTGTGTTCTGTCTTGGGGCCCTGAAACCTGAAGGTACGGTTGCCGAACCCTTCAACCCTTTGCGTGGAGTGCCCGAGATTTTGTCGGTTCTTGCTCATGTCTGGAATGGTCAGAAGAGTGGTAATGCCATGAATATGAAGAAAATTCTAAAGGTTGTGCACGGTCTTTCTCCCTCAGGGTTAAGAAAAATTGTCGATATTCTGCTTCTGAATGATCTGATCCATCTGACCGCAGATGGTACCCTTGCCGTCAGTCGTGATCTCTATCTCTTTACGCTGTATGATCTTTATGCAATACTTCCGCCTGGCTTCTGGAGTGATGAAAACGGTTCGCTGATTTCAGGATGTAATAGCGTACATTTGGAAACGATCGGCAGGGGAGTCACCGATTGCCTCAAAAGCAGCATGAACCGGCCTCTTGCCCCTTTGTTAGAGGATATTAATCAAGCACAAGAATGAGTTATCAGGTTATAGCGAGGAAGTACAGGCCAGCAAAATTTGCCGACATTACTGCTCAAGAGCATGTCACCCGTACTATCCAGAATTCACTGCGCATGGGCCGTGTTGGGCATGGGTATATTTTTTCAGGATTGCGCGGCGTTGGCAAAACAACCGCTGCAAGGGTTTTTGCCAAAGCGCTGAACTGCCAGAAGATGATGGAGGATGCCGAGTACCTCCAGAAAGTGACCGAGCCTTGTGGAGAGTGCGAAAGCTGTCGCGATTTTGATGCCGGTACCAGCATGAATATTGCGGAGTTTGATGCAGCATCCAACAACAGCGTTGACGACATTCGTACCTTGCGCGAAAATGTGCGTTACGGGCCGCAGAAGGGAATCTACCGCGTCTATATTATTGACGAGGTACACATGCTCTCCATTGCAGCATTCAACGCATTTCTGAAAACTCTTGAGGAGCCGCCGCCCCACGCAATTTTTATTTTTGCTACCACGGAGCTGCACAAGATTCCAGCAACCATCGCTTCCCGCTGCCAGCGCTTCAACTTCAAACGTATTCCGCTTGAGGAGATTCAGAAGCAGTTGCAACTTATCTGTGACGCCGAGCAGATACAAGTTGACGGCGACGCCTTGCAGCTTATCGGTCGTAAGGCACAGGGCTCCATGCGCGACGCACAGAGTATCCTTGATCAGGTTATTGCATTTTCAGCCGAGAACGATCACACGGGAAGTATCAGTTACCTCGGCGTTTCTGAGTTGCTGAACTATATTGATGATGATCATCTCTTTGAGGTCACGGATGCCGTTGCGGAGCGCAGCGCATCCAAAATGCTTGACGTTGCCCAGTTTGTCATCAGGAACGGTTATGACGAACAGGATTTTCTTGAAAAGCTTATTGAACATTTGAGAAATTTTCTTGTGGTTCAGAATCTCTCCTCCACCCGTCTTGTCGAGCGTCCCGATGCCATCCGTGAGCGCTACAGCCGGGATGCCGCCAATTTTTCCCCTTTTGCAGTCATGCAGATGGTTGATTTTCTTCTGCTGACGCAAAAAGAGCTGAAGTTCCAGTTTGAATACCAGTTTCGTTTTGAGCTTGCGCTGCTGAAATTGATTGACATTGTGCACACCGTGCCGCTGGCTGCCATCGCGGCGGAAGCACAACCTCAACTTGCAGGCTCAAAAAAAAAAGCACCTGACAAGCCTCTGAAAAAAGAGTCAGCTCCTGCTGCGCCACCCTCAGTACCCTCCACGCCATCCCTGCCGGTAAGCGCACCCGCCGCAAAGCTCTCCGAAAGCGGAGAGTTTGATCTTGGTTCATGGCAAAAAAAGCTCTCAAGCTTTGCCTCAAATTCAGCACTGCCCAAGATACTGCCCAAGAGCCTTCCCGAATCGGTGCATCCCGAAGGTACTGGGCCCGTGGCCGACATCTCTTTGCTCAAGGTAGAATGGCACCAGTTTCTTGAGTATATGGCCAAAAAACCCAAAAATCTGATGGCAACGCACCTGCAATCATGCGAACTGGTTGCCTGCACTCCCGGTGGAGTGCTCGACATTGCCTGTTGCCGAAAGTTTTCTTATGAGGAGCTGCAGCATGAGCGGGCAGAACTTCAGCAGGAACTTTCAACGTTTTATGCCCTGCCACTCCAGATCCGCATCTCCTATGATGCCGAAAAAGATGCCTGTACCAGGGAGAAAACAGTCTTTACCATTTTTCAGGAGCTTTCACAGCACAATGAGGTTATTCGCTACCTTGTCACCGAATTTGGAGGGGAGCTTGTCTATTGAGCAGTGGCTTGGGCCTGCCGGGTTTTATAAATGAGAAATATTCTTCATATTCATGCTTTTAAATTTGTTCAACCTCCCTATACAAAGGACGACAGGAATATTATGAAAAAAGCTGCAGAGAGCACGCAGATTCTGAAAAACCGGTTCCGCTCTGATTATTGCGGATTACTCAGTCCGGAGCGTGAGCATGGCTCTGTCAGGCTTGCCGGCTGGGTTCACAGAAAACGGGACCATGGTGGGTTGATTTTTATTGATTTGAGAGATCATACCGGTATAAGCCAGCTTGTTATCCAGCCTGAGCAGCAGGAGCTCTTCGCAAAGGCGGAGCAACTGCATATCGAATCAGTGATTTGTGTCGAGGGTGTCGTTGTCTTGCGTGCTCCGGGAGCAATTAACCCCCGCCTCGCGTCAGGCGAAATTGAAGTGGTTCTCAGCCAGATCTCGATTGAGAGCAATGCGCAAACCTTGCCCTTTCCGGTGGCCGACGAAGTGCAGACCTCCGAAGAGCTGCGGCTGAAATACCGCTTCATCGACCTGCGCCGTGAAAAAATTCACGAAAACATCATTTTCCGCAGCCGCCTCACCGCCGCTGTGCGCCGCTACCTCGAAGAGCAGGATTTTATTGAAATACAGACTCCAATCCTCACCTCCAGCTCACCCGAGGGTGCACGCGACTTCCTCGTTCCAAGTCGTCTCCACCCGGGTAAATTCTACGCTCTGCCCCAGGCTCCGCAGCAGTTCAAGCAGCTCCTCATGGTATCGGGCTTTCCCCGCTACTTCCAGATAGCCCCCTGTTTCCGCGACGAAGATGCCCGTGCCGACCGCAGCCCTGGTGAGTTCTACCAGCTTGACATGGAGATGGCCTTCATTGAGCAGGACGATCTCTTCTCCATTCTTGAAGGGATGATTGAGCACCTCACCACCACCATGTCGCATAAACGCATCACCCAGTTCCCCTTCCCGAGGATCAGCTACAAAGAGGTGATGAACCGTTTTGGCACCGACAAACCCGACCTCCGTATTCCCCTCGAAATCAGCGATGTCACCCCGCTCTTTGTCGGTTCAGCCTTCAAGGTTTTTGCAAACAGCACCGTAGAGGGCTCCTGCGTCAAGGCACTGGTGCTCAAGGGGCGCGGCAATGAATCAAGGCTTTTTTACGACAAAGCAGAAAAACGTGCCAAAGAGCTCGGTTCGGGCGGTCTCGCCTATATCCAGTTCAAAGAGGAGGGGCCAAAAGGGCCGGTGGTCAAGTTTCTCTCCGAAACCGATCTCTCAACCCTCAAAAGCCACCTTGCCCTTGAAAACGGCGACGTTGTCTTTTTCGGAGCAGGGAAGTGGGCCGCGACCTGTAAAATCATGGGCGGGATGAGAACCTACTTTGGTGATCTCTTTACGCTCGACAAGGACGAACTCTCCTTTTGCTGGATTGTTGACTTCCCGATGTTCGAGTACAACGAAGAGGCTAAAAAGATCGACTTTTCACACAACCCCTTCTCCATGCCACAGGGAGAGATGGAGGCGCTCGAAACCATGTCGCCACTCGATATTCTTGCCTACCAGTACGACATTGTCTGCAACGGCATCGAACTCTCCAGCGGCGCCATTCGTAACCACAAGCCGGAGATCATGTACAAGGCCTTCGGTATTGCCGGATACAGCCGAGATGAGGTTGATCAGCGCTTTGGCCACATGATTGAAGCTTTCAAGCTCGGAGCCCCGCCCCACGGAGGTATCGCTCCCGGCCTTGACCGCATGGTCATGATCCTTTGCGACGAACAGAACATCCGCGAGGTCATTGCCTTCCCCATGAACCAGCAAGCGCAGGATCTCATGATGGGCTCTCCTTCGTCGGTGACGCCTGTTCAGCTCAGGGAGCTGAGTCTGAAAATTGATCTGCCGAAAAAATAATTGACAGTGGAGAAAATGAATAATTGACAATGAGATGGCAGGTTGGAGGTTCAGTCTTTGTATTGAACCCTCCAGCCTTATCGTTTTTGATGATAGTAGCATAAAAACCGGTAATTTTTTCACTGATCCTTCTTATTGTCTTGTTTCAGCAATATCTTGCCTGTAGATAAGAATGCAAACGGGAGCTCTTGGCCCGATTTATTGATGTATACAACAGATATACGATAATCATATATCTGTTTGTGTGTATTTTGCGTGGTATTTTGAGGGTTTTGTTCTACAGAAAGGAAGGGTCTGCTTTTTCAGAATCAGGCAGATCAGTTTAAATAATGTCAGGGTGCGTAAATCTGTTGGTGGGATCACAAAATGAAAAGCTTCTTCTATTTCGGGATGTTCGCTTGGCTTAAAAGGGTCACTCCGTGGGCCTATGTTCTTGCCTACATCATTACGGTAATGATCTTTGCATGGATTTATGCTTTGATCCCCGAAGACTTCTATCATCCTTATGCAAAATATGAAAAAGAAATGTCGCAGGAAGCGGTGTTGCTGCGCGATAGATTGACCAACGTTTTCAGGGAATCAGCAAAAAAAGATCCCACCATTAGCAAATTGGTAGTTATAGATCCAGATGAAATTGTGGTTACAGCTCTCAAGCTCGATGGCAACGATCTCGTTGTGAATTTGCGTTTTGCGGTCATAAATACAGACAAGCGCAATCATTGGGAAATGATACAGACGATTCCGCTGCGAATTGACGCAAAATCCTTCTTACGAATGCCTGCGAGTGGAGTTGTATTGATGTTTGCAGGGTACGAGAAGAAGGATTGGAAGTTATTTCCAAAGGGTTTTCCGGTGCAAAACAATGATGCGGAATTCTTAAAAGCTGGGCTTCCGCGTTCGCTTTATGTGATTACTCTCACTAAGGAGGACGCCAGAAAAATTCAGTCATTCTTGATGCCAAACGGTGGATCTCCTCAGGAAATTCCAGCAACATTCGGGCGAATGATCTATCTGAGTATCACAACCATCACGACACTCGGTTATGGAGATATTGTACCGTTGACAGACCGCTCCCAGTTTTTTACCGGGATTGAGGCGACGGTTGGCGTGATACTCTTAGGATTGCTGATCAGTAGTATGGTTGCCAATCGAGAAAGGGTACAGTAAGACGTCTAAATTTGAATAAAAATTATTGATTATTTTATGGTAAAAAAATCAATATCATGAGAATATATGGAAAAAAAGAAATATGAATGATCAACCAAATAATCCATTGCACGGATTAACTCTTGAAACAATACTCTGTGATCTTGTCGATCACTATGGCTGGAATGAACTCTATAAAATGATAGAAATTCGTTGTTTTTATAATGATCCAAGTATTAAGTCCAGCTTGAAATTTTTGCGAAAAACAAATTGGGCCAGGGCAAAAATTGAAGAGCTCTATATCAACTTGATTAATCAGGAAAAGAAAGAAATAAAAGATATATGATAAATCATCTTGCTGATATTGCCGTTCTGTTTGTTGACGATGAAGTCGAGATCCTTACTGCTTTAAAAGGTTGTTTTCGCAGGGAACCTTATATGAAAATGTTTGCAGAATCGGGTGAACAAGCCCTTGCTTTGCTCGAAGAGCGTGACAGCAAGGTTCGCGTTATTGTGATCGCTTCAGATATTCACATGCCAGGTATTAGTGGCATAGAATTGATTCAAAGAGTGAAGAGCCGTTTTCCTGACACCATCTGTATGTTGATTTCTGGGGCCCATGATGTTCATGAGCTTGTAAAAGATGTTGGTAACGGCACTATTTTCACAACGGTCACAAAACCGATCAATGTGCCGGATTTCAAAAAAACCATAAATGACGCTATCGATTGTTACTTTAGAGCTAAAACAAACACGTTGTAATGCTCTGTTCGTCCCGCTATCGAGTCTCAAGCATTCAGCATATTTGTTATTGGCAGTAAAAATGTGAATGTCGTCCCTTTCTCAGGCAAAGAGACTACAGAGAGGCTTCCCCTATGTTTGTGGCCCACTCCCATGACAGCCACTATTTTCCCGTCAAGGCTTACCGGAACAACCAGTTTTCGCTTGACTTCAGCATTGCCCTCCGGCATTCGCCCCTTTTCTTCCGCCTTCCGATGTATGCTCAAGGGTGTTGGTTGATACAGCCTGAAGTAACAGTGAATTTTGATCTTCAGCAACAAAAAAGACAAACCCGATTTCGTTTCGCCTTCTTTAGAATGCGGAGTCAGTTGTGAATGCGAAAACTCAGACAATTTCTGATTTTTCAGTCAAAATTATTTGTTGTAAATGGTAAGTTACTCCTTTCCCATTGTGCTGGTACTAATAATTAACGCATTTCCCTCACAAATGCCTTGTAGAACTATGAGAACTCCTGCTGATATAGCCGTCCTCTTTGTTGACGATGAAGTTGAAATCCTCAAAGCCCTGAAGAGTTGTTTTCGTAAGGAATCCTACGTAAAAATGTTTGCAGAGTCGAGTGAACAAGCTCTCATTTTGCTTGACAAGAGTACCGGAAACGTGCCTGTTAGTGTCATAGTTTCCGATATAAACATGCCGGGTATCAACGGTCTGGAATTGATTAAGAGAGTGAAAAGCCGTTTTCCTGACATCATTTGCATGTTGGTCTCCGGAACCTGTGATATTGATGATGTTGTCAACGATTTTGATATCGGGCATGTTTTCACAATGCTCACAAAACCGGTTAGTGTGCCAGTTTTCAAAAAAACCATAAATGACGCTATTGATTGTTACTTGAACGCTAACACAGAGATTTTGTAATGCTCTGTGTTTTCTGCTAAACCAAAGAGCTGTCGAATAGTTCACCAAATACGCCTTTATTTTGGCTATAATCACATTTTAATCTCTCATTGAGAGCTTGTTGAGTATCAAGCGCTCAGCACTCTTGTTAGAGGCAGAGTAAACGTGAATGTTGTGCCACCTTCTGCCAGACAAGCAGCAGACAGCGTTCCTTTATGCTTATTGACAACGATGTCATAGCAGATGCTTAACCCCAGCCCGGTTCCTTTTCCTGGCTCCTTGGTTGTAAAGAAGGGTTCAAATATTCTGCTTATAATATGTTCAGGAATTCCCGGACCATCATCAGTAACAGAGCAAGAGATGCTTTCACCGTTTACCCATGTTTTAATTTCAATTTTGCCAGGAAAGTTTCTGTTTTGTGACTTGATGGCATGGCTGCTGTTGATAACCAGATTGAGAACTACTTGACTTATTTGAGCCGGATCGCAAAAGAGTTGCGGTAGTTTTGAAAGGTTCATGATAACCGTGGCGATGTTGCTGTATTCATGTTTTGCAATGACAAGGGCTTCATGAATTGCCTTGTTGAGATCAAAAGCAAATAATTGTTCACCAGCGTTCTTGAAAGAGTAGTTTCTCATGCTGTGGGTGATGGTTGATATGCGTTCGATCCCGGTCTGTAATTTTTTAAGAGCTTCAGGAATATTTTTGAGGAGCTTGTCAATTTCAAGTGTCCTCTCTTTTTCACGAAGTCGCTCCACCTCTTCAGTATCAGCACTTCCTGTTGTTACTTTGTTAATTATCCAGCGGTAATGATCCACCAATGCACCAAGATCGTTAAAATCTTCCAGGATAACATGTGCGTTGAGAGTAATAAAGTTGAGCGGGTTATTGATTTCGTGCGCAATTCCAGCGGCAAGTTGGCCGATCATCTCCATTTTTGATGCCTGCTGAAGCTGGACAGCAAGTATCTTTTTTTCCTCCTCAGCAATCTTTTTGGCAACAATATCCCAGATATGATTAGCAATCAACTCGATGTACCTCATGTCCTTATCATCATAGTCACTTTGCTTGTTGCCGACACCCATGATAGCCACTATTTTCCCGTCACGGTTGACAGGAATAATCATTTCTCGCTTGATTTCAGTATGGCTTTCCGGCATTCCTTTGCGATGCTTGAGCGAGGGATAATCGTTATGGATAACCGCTTTTTTCTCCCGAACAGCATCTGCCCATACACCGGCTTTCTCCAGCGGAAAGTACTGGCCTGTTCTCACTACCTCGCTCATTTTGAGAAGGGTGGTGGTTGAAGCTGCCTGTAGCAAGAGTGAATTCTGATCTTCATCAACAAAACAGACAAACCCAATCAAGCTTTCAGTCAGTTTTTCGGCTTCATCCAGGGTTGCCTTCAGCAGCTCCTCAACTGTCCGAGTATCAGCCATCTGGAGCAAGCGGAGCCGTAATGCATTAATTTGTTCATTTTTTCTCAGCGCATCACTTTTTCGCAGCATCTTGATGCCAAAGGCAAGATTATTTGCAAGTGACGTGAGCTGCAGGGTTTCAGCAGTATTAAAGGCGTCAGACAGTTCAGAATAAATCGCTAATGCTCCAACTATACAATTGTCGATAGATAACGGTAAGCCCAGAACAGCCGCATAACCGTTCTTTATTGCCTTATTTTGCCATGTTTCGAACTGTGGATCAGTCAGGATATGATTTACAGTAACTGCTTTCCCTGTACGTATGGCAGTGCCTGCAGGACCCTGCCCATACTGGTCATCAGCCCAGGATATAGTCGCTGACTCAAAATAATCACCAGTGCTCCCTGCCGATGCAGCGGGTTGCAAGCTTTTTGCCTCATCATCCTGTGCATATCCAACCCACGCCATTCGGTAACCGCCAGACTCAACAATGATGCTGCAAATTTTGTGCAGCAGTTCTCGCTCATCTTGTGCCTGAATAAGCGCTTCGTTGCAATGATCGCTCACTATTAGTACACGATTCAGCCGCTCAAGCTCAGCTTCAGCCAGTTTGCGTTCAGTGATATCATGGGTAATGACGTGAATAACCGATTTCCCATCTACCTCAATCCTGTTACGGAATATCTCCACATCCCGTATGGAGCCGTCAGCTCTCCTGTGGCGACCTATGAATTTATTGTGTTCTTTGGCATCCACGGTTTGCAGGCTTTTTTCAATTTCTGCTTGCGAAAGAGTATTAATATCTCTGGTATACATCTGCTTGAGCTCTTCAACGCTCCATCCATACCATTTTGCGGCTGTTTGATTGACGTCAAGCACTTTTCCCGTATCGGGATCAAGGAGTGCCTGGATGGCAGACTGGCTGTTGAAAAGTGTTCTGAATCGCTTCTCACTTTTTTTATATGACTCTTCCGCATGTTTGCGTTCAGTGATATCAATACCCACGCCGATAAGAAAGGGAGCGCCATCAATCACAATCCTTTTTGCGGTTATGAGTCGCCACTGGATATCAGGGGATCCTCGCAGCACTATTCGGTATTCGCCAACCACTTCTGTGCCATTTTTCATGACATCCTGCATTGCTTCAATAGCTCGCTCCCGATCGTCAGGATGGAACGCATCAAACCCGATCGTCTCAGCCATCTCATCTTCCCGTACTCTAAAGCTTTTGTTTCGGACGTGCTCGTTCCATGCTACAAACTTTCCGCTTGCATCAACGATGTAAAAGGTTCCGGGGATAGCATTGATAATCTGCTTATTGAAGAGCTGCTCTTTTTTCAGTAATTGCTCAATATCGTTACCCTGTTTTTCGGTAATTTCAGTGTGTGTGATTATATCGACAGGTGTATGAGTATTCATGGTAAAACCAATTGCAGAAATTTACAGAAAACAGGCGAACCGCCAGCAAAGCCATTCCGCATAGAGTCAATAAATAAAAAGTGTTAACAGGTTATTTTCGGTGAAATTCATATCAGGCCTTCATTCGTGTACATTAGGGTATTTTATCGTCATTATAAAGCCCGAAGCTGGGATGGGTGAGATTGTAGTATTAATTTTGATAACGAACAAGTTGCCTTAAAATTTTGCAGAATAATCTGCTTTTCCCGAAGAAAAAAATAAGCATTAGCGAGAAGAATCTTTTTCCCCAACCTCAATCGTACCACCGCCATTTCTGGCGTAACAAGAACCATCATCCATCAGATCAGCGGAATAGTGTGAAGCAATCAGGGTGCAACAGCGGGTAGTTATCATAGCAGATCTCACAAAAAGCAAGCAACACCCTGGAAGCCGTTAACGTATCTATTTCAAGCGCCCCACGCCTCAACAGTTGAAATAACCGGGGATTTTACGCATAAATACACGTAAATGTAATGAGTGAGCGCAGCTTTGTACGATTTTGCCCCATTTCGTAACATAATGGTACTTTTATTGGCTATTGTGACAGAAGAAGTAAAATATTTGGAATAAATTTGTGTGAAAAAAGGGCTGTGTTCTATAAGTTTCTGTATATCATTCTTATTTTGTATAGATGGGGTGCTACGTCACAATACTACTTTGGTGATGATGAAATTCACCTGGGAGAGTATGCCTGGTTTAACGGCAACTCAGGTAAAACGACCCATCCGGTAGGGGATCTTCACGGTAACTCTTTTGGAAATAAATCATGCTTACAGCAAAAAGAACGCCTCTGGACTTGATGGATGATATTTACAGCCTTGCATACTGGTTGACGGGTTCTGAATTTGAGGCGACTGAACTCGTCAACAACACCTATCTTAATGTTGCCAATGGAAGCTCAGACATAGAAGTCTTCAAAGCATTCAGAATCTGTTATTCTGAGAGTACGGCTGGTGGTGATGATGAGTTTGGTTTGCCTGAAACTCCATGTTTTTTGGAGCAAACTCTTGAACGCTCACTTGTTAAACAGGTTGCGGATGTCAGGTTAACGGTTTTGTTATCGGCTATTCCCAGGCTCAAACATCAAGTGATATCAAGGATAATCGGCAAGCCACTTGATACCATAAGAGTATGGCTCTCCGAAGGGCGTAAGTCATTGGCACAGGGCATTTTTTTTAATTCCACGATGAACTGACAGCCAACTGACTACGGGATGAAGGCCAGGCGGAAGCCAATGTATGATTAGTCGTCAGGTTGTCTCCCGTATTGAACGGCGTTCGGCTTCCCGCACGGCAGGCGTATTCCCACTCCGCTTCGGTTGGCAGATAAAACCTTTTCCCCGTTTTTGCCGAGAGCCATTTGCAGTACGCCACTGCGTCATTCCAGCTCACGTGCACCACCGGATGATTCTCTTCACTTTGAGGCCGCACAATGCCTGATACTCCATAACGCCAGTTTACCCCCTCCGCCATTTTCGCCTTGCGGTTGCCAATAACGCTATAATCCGCTTTATCAGCATCGGTATGGTATCCTGATGCGTACACAAATTTTCTGAACTCCGCAACCGTCACTGCATATTTGCCCATATAGAAGTCACTCACTATTACCTGATACTGAGTTCCATCGCTCCCCCAGCTTCGGTGACCAAACTCACCCAGTGGGCTTCCCATTGTAAACTCACCACCTCGGATCAGCACATAGGAAAGATTATTGCCGTTCTCAAGCGCCCTGTAACGGCTCGACAACGTAACTTCGTCACGAATCTTCTCTGGTTTCATCTTTTGATCCTGGTTATGGATAAGAATCTGCGGTTCATCAAGCAACTTCTGCATTGAGGATAGTCGAGACGATTGTTGTCAGCGCCTTGTGGTTGAAAGGTTTCTGAAGAAAGTTAAGCTGATGGTCAAGTTCGATGCTTTGGTCAATAACGTCCGTAGTGTACCCTGAAATAAAGAGTATTTTAAGATCTGGATGCGCGGAAAGGAGTTTTTTTGCAAGCTCGGATCCATTCATTTCCGGCATCATAACATCGGTCACCAAAAGGTCAATCGTTCCATGGAAACCCTCTTCTATTTCGAGAGCGTCTACGGCTCTTTCGAATGCCAGCACGGTATACCCGCAGCGTTCAAGGATGAGCTTGCACATTTTGAGAATGGTTGGTTCATCCTCTACAAGCAGGATTGTTTGATGGCCTTTCTTGATTGATTCCTCCGGTGGTGCCTCCTGTTCAGTTTTTGATTGGACTCTGTACAGGGGAAGACGAATGGTGATGGTTGTCTCTTTTTCCGTTTCACTCAGGCAGTCAATAGTGCCGTTGTTCTGTTTAACAATTCCGTAAACGCTTGAAAGACCGAGGCCTGTACCGTTTCTGCTTTTTTTTGTAGTAAAAAAGGGTTCAAAAATATGTTGAAGATCGTCTTGCTCAATACCGCATCCATTATCATGCACGGAAAGTGAAACATACCCTGCCGGGAGACCGTCAGCGTCATGGATAACTTCGGGCACTGAAAAGCTTTTGCTTTCGATGGTAATTCTGCCGTTACCAGTTATTGCATCACGAGCGTTGATACAGAGATTAACAAGAATCTGTTCAATCTGCGATGGATCAATGTTGAGATGGCAGTTTTTGCATCCCGGAATCCATATCAGGGTGATATGTTCACCGATGAGATGCCGCAACATGGGTAGCATCTGTGCAACTGCGGTGTTCAGCTCAATAATTTGTGGAGTGATCGTCTGTTTCTGCGCAAAAGCAAGCAGTTGCTGGGTCAGAGTGGCAGAACGGGTTGCTGCCTGTCGTATTACATCAAAATCAGTATAGGTTGGCGTCGCTGGGTCACTCTCTTCCATGGCCATTTCAGCTTGGCCAAGAATAACTGTCAGCATATTGTTGAAATTATGAGCTATACCTCCAGCCAGTCGCCCGATTATCTCCATGTTCTGCGACTGCTGAAGCTGAACTGCAAGTTTCGCCCTCTCCTCCTCAATTTGCTTGCGTTCCGTGATGTTGATGCTGGTGCCGATAATTCTGAAAATGGTGCCATCCTTTTGACAAACAGGGTTCAGCTCCGTTTCCCAAAAAGAGTTTTCCCCCTTGAACGTCAGAGACACTTCATACTGGATTGAGTGGCCTGCTCGAACACAATCGTCATAGTGCTGCATAATCGATTTTGCCGCAGCGGGCGAAAGTATTTGTTCAGGGGTTTTGCCATAAACCTCTTGGCTTGTGATATCGCTCAGTGTTTCATGAAGCGGATTAATACTCTTGAACCGATAGGCACCCTCCGACAGAACATCGACAACAAAAATAGAGTAGTTCACCTTGTCATAAATATTCTTGAGAAACTCTTTGCCTTCAATGTAATTCATGCTCATATTTTTTACGATCGGTAAGTAATAATGCTGCTCGTGTCGATAAGAACAGCTTTTTCAGAGAGGGATTCCAGCAATGCAAAAGCCGTATCTTTGGCAAAATTGCCAGGGGGATGAACATTATTAACGTATTGTCAGAAGAGTAGTTACCAGATGTTGAGGTGTTGAGGTGTTGAGGTGTTGAGGTGTTGAGGTGTTGAGGTGTTGAGGTGTTGAGGTGTTGAGGTGTTGAGGTGTTGAGGTGTTGAGGTGTTGAGGTGTTCATAGTATTTTTACAGTATAAACGGCGTTCTAATTAATACTAAATACTGTAAGTTTGGGAAGTGCCAGTCATCCGTTGTAACTCAACATCAAAGCACGAATGTGAAATACTAATCAAATAATCTTACACAAACAAACAAATGCTTACATAAAAATATACGTTAGAGACACAGTCACACTGTATGGTGCTTTCCGATAAATAAGTTAAAATCTTCTTATCAGGAAATAAACGAAAGATTTGGGGAGTGGGCGTGAGATCAATAGCATGGGGGCCAGGAACCCTATGCCATCACAATGTCGGCTATAAAACTGTATCCGAAGCAGTGAATAGTGCGTATTGGAGAAGGTGCCCCTTTATCAGTTTTGCGACGAAGGCGGTGCACAAGAGTTTCCAAAGCAGCACCTCCGGCTGTATCATTCGGGTAGCCAAGGCTTTTGAGAATCAGATCACGTGATACCTCTTTTTTATGGTAAGAGAGCAGGCATTGAAGAAATTTAAACTCCTTTCCAGTAAGTTTGATTTTTACCCCAAGCGGCGTCATCAGTAACCATTCGCTGTTCATGAATGTCCATGGAGTAACCGTAACCTCCCGGATGGTTTTCTGTTCTTTAACAAGAGGAAGTGAAGCTGAGGGTGAACTTTCGATACGAATGAGTACCGCCGCAACAGCCGCGGCTATTTCGCCAAAGTCCACCGGCTTGACCAGGTAGATATCGGCACCTGAATGATAGCCAGAGAGCTTGTCTGCGAGTGTTGCACGGGCTGTTAGCATAATAATGCGAATATCGGTATTGGCTTTCAGATACTCTGAGAGCACTCGGCCATCCTGATCAGGAAGACCTATATCGACAATAGCCAGTGCATATTTTGCGGTAGTGATATGCTGATAGAACTCCAGGGCTGAACCGACTCCGATGATATCATAACCGTTCATGGCAAGATAGAGTATCAAGCTCTCTCTGAGATCATTGTCATCTTCAATCATGATGATCTTGTGATGCGAAGTAAATTTCGTCTCGTTTTCCTGACTCATAGGATGAGAGCTGTTAATTCGGTTGAATGGAAGTTGCGTCATCGACAAAAGGAAGGCGCAATGTTGCGACAATACCTTGAGGCTCGCTCTCGATCGTTATCGTACCATGGTACATCTCTACAATCTCACGAACCAGCCAAAGTCCCATTCCGGCACCACCGGAATTGGCACTATTACTGCCTCTCGCATACTTTTTGAAAAGATCCTCACCGATGAAAGGTGAAACGGTGTCGGCTTGATTGACGATACGAACTGCAACATTTGTCCCATCTTTTTGACAATCGACCCGAATCGGGGAGTTCGGCGGTGAGTATTTTCGGGCATTATCGAGAAGATTGGAAATCGTGACTTTCAGGAACGTTTGATCAGCGAGAACCCTGATACCCTTGATGTCCTCGGCACTACAATAAAACCGATCCGGCCACAATACAGCGGCATCGGCAAGTTGTTCACATAAGATTGCGAAGAGATCATGCGACTGATATGCAGCACTGTTTGCGTCATCAAAAAAGCGACACTGTTCAAGAGAGGTATCCATGACCTCCATGAGTCTTTTGACCGCTCGCTTCATCTTATCCGTCGCATTAGCCTGAATGGTGGATGACGTTTTTTCGTTTAACATAAGAATATCAAGATTCCCATTGATAATGGCTATAGGAGTGCGATACTCATGAGAGATCATACTCAAAAAGCGCCGCTGCTGTTCTGCGATCAATCGCTCGGAAGCAAGCGCTTTCTGCAAAAGCTTCTCCCTTTTACTCAGTTCAGCAATGGTTTCCTTTGCAAGCAAAAGGGCATCCTTTTCACCACTCTTGGCCCTTTTAATATCCTTTTGATCCTCTTCTCTTCGGAGCAAATGCTTATACTGTTGGTTCTTAAACAATTGGCGCTGCAGGAGTTCACGATCTTTTCTGGAGAATTCAGCCGTATTCCGATGGCGCAGGAGTAAAATCCCAAAGGAGATATTTTGAGCCAGGGTGAGCAGAAGCTCCACCTCCTCCGATTCAAAGGCATAAGATTTTGCTGCATAAATGGCTATGGCGCCAAAAGCACCCTTGTCAGCAGTTAAAGGCAGAACCAGATGGGATGCAAAACCATGTTTGCGGGCATCTTTGCACCATAGCGCAAAGGTTGGATCTTTGGCAATATCATTAATAATAGATGCGTGGCCAGTGCGAAGAGTGGTGCCTACGGGACCTCTCCCCTGTGGAGAGGCGCCCCAGGAGAGGAGGTAATGGTGAGGGTAACCCTTGACGCAACCTGCCTCAGCAATAATAGAGATACTTTTAGCCTCATCGTGCTCAGCATATCCGGCCCATGCCATCCTGTAACCACCGATTTTAACGAGAATATTGCAGACTTTCTTGAGTAATCGGGCCTCATTCGTGACATGAATGAGTGTCTGGTTACAGCCACTGATTGCCTTCGCCAAGGCTAAATTCCTGACTTTTTCTTCTGCCTGTTTTCGCTTGGTAACATCATGAATAACCAAATAGAGCAGTAATTGGCCTTCGACAGGAATACTGCTCATGTAAACCTCTACATCGCGCAGAGAGCCTGCCGCTGTGCAATGTACAGAAGGCAATCTGACATGGTTCGATGACCCGACCATTTTCATCTGTGCCAAAATCTGAATCATGGGAAGCGTATTAATCTGCTCTATACTCATCCGACAGAGCTCGTCACGCGACCATCCGTAAAAATTCACGGCAGCCTGGTTGGCATTGACAATAGCTCCTGTATTCGGCTCAATACAGAGCATGGGTTCGGAGTGGTTGTCAAAGAATATGCGGAACTGATCTTCTTTTTTTTGGGCTTCTGCCTCGCTCTCTTTCTGCCTGTTGATGTTCCTATGCACGCCGAGCAATCGCAATGGCTTGCCCTCCGGAGCACGGGATACTATTTTGGTGCTGCAATTTATCCATACCCAATGCCCATCTTTATGCTTCATACGGAATTCGAGAGCGTAGTCGTCAGCATCTCCATTAAAATACCGCAGGATACTGGCATTTGCATGTCTCAAATCGTCCGGGTGCAGGAGATCCTTCCATGTCTTGATCGTGAGTGGCTCAAGCTCTTTGAGAGTGTAGCCGATGATGCCAGCCCATATCTCATTAACAAAAACTTCACCAGTCTCAATAAACCAATCACAGATACCCACTTGAGCAGCCAGAACAGCCTCTTCCAACAGCTCTTTGCTGAGATGGAGATCCTTCTGCGCAAGCTGCACATCATTGATCTTCTCAATGACTGAAGTAAAAAACCACTGCTGATGGCTGGATACGGTGATAGTGTACCACGTATCCGGCGTATTAAAGTGGCATGCAAAGGTGTCGGTAATTCCTGTACGGGCAACCTCAAGATGACGGGTAATGAACTCTTTGCGCCTGTTCTCAATATCAGGTATTATTTCAGATGCCTTGAGTCCGATGAAATTTTTTAGACCGAAAACTCTTTTGAAGTTTTCATTAACCTCGATATACACAAAATCAACCGCTTTACCATTTTCATTGAAAACAGCCTGACAGTATGCTCCGGCAGAACTCATGGAGTGTAACTGATGATGCTCCCACCCCCCTTCATCAGTGGCCTGGTGTGTCGAAAGCATTGTATCCTGACTTATAGTGTTGGTGCACAAAAAAGCTTATAGGGCAAAAATAACCAAAGCTGTTGAATAACAAAAGCATACGTCAGATAAGGTGCTTGATTGTTTGTGATTTTTTGTCAGATGTTGTCTGAGCGGTTCATGACCACCCCGGTATCACGGAAGATATGGTGATACCGGGAATGTTGTTGGAAAGGAAAACTGGTGATATATGGTATGGATTGCCTTTAATACCCCTCAGTAATAGTACTCCGGTGACAGCTTGCTGGTGAAGCGGTTCATGGCGTAGTTGGCGAGCCAAACCCAGTTAAGAGGTTTGCCTGCCATGCGCTGCATGATGGAGCGTCCTTTGTAGACCTCTTTCTGGAGTTTTACAAAGTTTTCGAGCAGTCGTTCGCCGGTCATGTTGGTCGGCTCAAACATGTAGTGGTAGGTGTCGTACTTGTCCCAGTCAAAGTGGCGAATACGGGGCTTCATCTCGTCGAAGTAGGGGGTTCCGGGAAAGGGAGTGACGAGTGAAAAGACCGGGAACTCGATCTTGTTCTTCATGATGAAGTCGTAGGTGAGCTGGAAGCTCTCTTCGGTGTCGTTGTCGAAGCCGAACATGAAGTATCCCTGGATGGCAATACCGTTTTTGTGCAGATTTCCCACAACCTGCTCGTAGTTGCCCAGACGGTTTGACCCTTTGTGCAGGGTTTTAAGGGTCTCGGGATTGAGCGATTCAAAGCCGATGCTGAGCAGGTCGCAGCCGGAGCGGCCGGCAAGTTCGGCAACTTCGGGTTTGTCGAGAAAATTCATGGAGATATTTGCATTCCAGTGCACGCCGAGTTTGGCCATCTCTTCGAGCAGTGTCATGAAATATTTTGGACGGAAGCTGATGTTGTCGTCCATGAAAGAAAAGTTGACATTTTTCTTTCCTGTCCGCTCTTGATGGTAGCGCATCTCATCGAGCACAAAATCAAGCTCGCGGTAGCGGTAGTTTTTGCCGTAAATGGTTGGGGTTGTGCAGAAGTTGCACCCTACCGGGCACCCTTTGGTAGCAAGAATCGGAATGCGAGAGCTATATTTTTTTGCGTTTTTCGATTGCAGCGCATGGCTGAAATCGGGGTGCTGCATGGTGCTCATCGGCTTGAGCTCTTTGGCACGGTAGATACCTTTTATCGTCCCTTTGAGTACATCGGTGGCCAGTTCCGTCCAGATCGACTCAATTTCACCGTAGACCACGCTGGTGCAGTGCCCTGAAGCTTCATCGTGCAGCATGGTGGGATGGACACCACCGAGAATCACGGTTTTGCCCTGGCGGAGGGCAGCATCACCGATCCGGTAGGCTTTGGATGCATTGAGCGTCCGTGAGGTGATGGCAATAACATCAAATCCTGAAAAATCTTCTGGTACTTTCTCTCCAAGCCGTTCGTCAATAAAGGTGACGTCAAAAAGCGTTCCTACCATGGTAGCAACCATAATCAGGTTGAGCGGCATACTGACGGTACCGGAGTCTACCATCATGCTGGTGTTGCTTACCGGCTGAATGAGTAGCCACTTTTTACGTGATTTTTGCTTTGCAGCAAGCTGACGAAGGAGCGCCTCCGGGGAGTCGGAGGTGAGGTTAAGCGGTGTGACGAGAGTTTCTGATTGTATGAATGGCATACGCTGAAATCTGCAATAAATGTGAAAAACTTCTGCGACGAATGAGTGAAGGTATTAAAAAAACAGCAAACAAGAGTCCCGCTTTATTGAGGCTGCGGAGATTTTTTCAGGACAGCGACGGTAAAGCGGCTGACACAGGTCAGTTTACCCTCCTCATTTCGCACCCGAATATCCCATACCTGTGAGCTTTTTCCAAGATGCAGGGGAGTCGCAGTAGCGTAAACAAAACCGCTTCTGACCGGACGGATATGGTTGGCATTGATCTCCTGGCCGACAATATAAAAAAGGTCACGGTCAACGCAGTAGGAGGCGGCAATACTTCCGACGGTTTCAGCCAGGCCGAGCGAAGCGCCGCCATGAAGAATCCCGATACGCTGGATGGTACGATGGTCGACGGGCATTTTTGCGGTCATGAAGTTCAGGCCAATTTCGGTCATTTCAATGCCGAGATGACGGGCCATCTGGCCATCAATGATTTGTGTGGTGTTGATCTCTTCAGTGGTGACGGGAGCAAAAAAAATAGAGGATTGTGTCATAATTCGGCCGAATCAAAAAGAGATTAAGATTGTCTCCACCGAAGCTGAGCGGGTGACGAGATTCGAACTCGCGACATTTTGCTTGGGAAGCAAACACTCTACCAACTGAGTTACACCCGCTTTACAGTGGTGGTGAGAGAGGGAGTTGAACCCTCGACCTCAGGGTTATGAATCC
>CAILXB010000201.1 GCA_903838025.1 uncultured Chlorobiaceae bacterium | reverse complement strand
TGGTACGGATTACGTAATGACTTTTTGTTGAGCGCTTACATATTGTTCCGGAATCACTGGTACACTATTCTCCGGTAGAGGTGGTACACTATACTCCGGTGTGCTCAGAAAATGCTGATCTGAACGCAGCACTCAATATACAGAGGGCAGGACATGCCCTTTCAGCCTGTCAAGTGAATGGTGCTCCAAGGCCATCAGCGAGCCAGGAACTCGCCGAAGCTATCAGCACCACGGGGTGTCTGACGCAGTAGGAATCCTCGTCCTTTAGGGCGAGGAGGATGTCAAATCTCGGAATGCAGCCTAACTCAGGAGTAACCTTCGCTACCCGGCTTTATTGCGCAACGGTCATGTTGACTGTATAGTTGGGCGCTTTTAGTTGCCCTGCTAACTTGAAGCCTATTTTTTCTGCAAGTAATACTGGAACCGCGTTCCCAATTTGACGCATGGCCTCACCCCACGCGCCTTTGATGACGAAATCATCAGGAAAAGTTTGAATTCGTTTTGCTTCAAAGGTCGTCAGGTATCGAACGCTTCCATCATTGAACCGGATCATATTTTCCCCGCCAGGAACTCCGTGCCCGCCAGCTTTAATTGTTTTTGACGGCCAATCAAAATCACTACCCGTATGCCCAGGATAGGTACGAGCACCATCCCGAAAGATGTGGTCGATTATTCCATGATCTGATTTTGGGTCTGGCATATCATATAAAGCATCTCGCATGGTCTGCCATGGCAATAATTCTGGTTCAAACATTCCGTACTTGTCTCTTAGTCGAGATATTTTATCTCTTAGAGGTGTGTTTATATCAGTTTGCAATCGTTTTGGCACTTTGTGGCGTGTCCAGTATTCGCCCGTTACGTACATATCCCAGAGAAGCCTCTCTTCAGAGTGTGTTTCAACAGGAAATGACCAAGGCAATGAGATGTCTGCTCTTGTCCCAACAATCACCACCCGTTCTCGTGTTTGTGGTACGCCATAATCCGCAGCATTTATCAGTTTGAACTGAACATTGTACTTTTTTCCTGGATATGAAAGCCTGCCAATATTGCGAAGTTTATCGAGGTGGCTTTTCCAGTCAATGTTATTCCCCGACATAAAATCCGGGTAATTTAATCTGAGAATTATGTATTCAAAATACTCAGAAAAAGTTTGGCGAAGCAGGCCTTTTACATTTTCGAATATAAATGCTTTTGGTGCAAGTTTTTCGATAGCGCGTATAGCATAAGGAAACATATCTCGGTTATCCTGGTCGGCTCTATGCTTGCCGCCCAGTGAAAATGGCTGGCATGGTGGGCCTCCTGCTACAATGTCAATATTCTCAAGGCTGTTTAAATCAAAATCTTTTATGTCGCCAAAGAAGACTCGCGCAGGGTCAAAATTTTCAGAAAGCGACTCACAGGCATGCCGATTAAACTCAACAAATGCTGTATGCTCAAATCCAGACAATTCCAAGCCTTTTGCCAGACCGCCTGCACCTGAAAAAATTTCAAGAGTTTTCATTTCGATAACCCCAGATTTTTGAGGTGAAGGCGAATATCAGAAATTATGGTGTTTTTTTCGGCATGTTTTCCATTGCATTTATTCGCCCAAGTCCTGCCTTCATGGATAACATCCCAATCTGATTTTGCTTGTTCATACCGACCGCTTCCGGGGTCATGATTTCCAAATCCATCAACGGCAGTATTCCAGAGTGGTTTGTTGAGTTTGATGAGGGCTGCTTCAATTGTGCTGATCATGTCAGAGCCCTCTTCTTCAAAAATGACGAAGCGGCATCTGAAATCTTCAAGCGACAGATCAGCAGCAAGGGTAATGCTCCTTCCGTGCTCTCGCAGGCGACCGATGAGTTCGTGAGACTGATTGAGTGCGTTGTCAGATGAGCGAGCTTGTCTCCATCCTTTGGGAACGGCTTTGCCCACGTAGATGGGATAGCCGTATGAAAGGCGGTTTAGCTCTGCGTATCGTTTGTAGAGAGGATTCCCACCAGTGTAGTAGAGCGTATACACCCCTGTACCAAGAAAGGATTCTGGTGGAGGAAGTGAGTGGACAGGGGTTCCATTAAAGAATCTGACCGCATCTTTGACCAGTTCAGCAAAGGCATCGTTTCGATAAACATGCTCACTTCGATCAAATACTTGCGGTTTCATTCGGTACTCTTTTCAGAATTAGAGAGGTAGATTTTTGTTCACATATTCAACGACCGTTTTTCGATGGCGAGGGCTGCTTCGCGCATTACTTCCGAGAGGCTCGGGTGCGGGTGGCAGGTGCGGGCTACGTCTTCGGATGAGGCGCGGAACTCCATGGCAAGAGCCGCTTCGGCAATCAGGTCGGAGGCGTTGGCTCCGATGATGTGGACGCCGAGGATTTCGTCGGTTT
>CAILXB010000200.1 GCA_903838025.1 uncultured Chlorobiaceae bacterium | reverse complement strand
CCGTTTCTGTTTGTACTTTTGTGAAAGTATTGATTGTTAAACACGTTATTTGAAGCATGACCCCTTCTGAATTCCAAAATTTGCTGAACCCGGATATTCAGGCCCTGCTTGCGTCGCATCACTCCAGCGACCCAGCAGTTTTTGCCATGCAGTTTCATGGTCGCAAGGAGTTGCCGGTACGCGCAGTGGCCGAACAGCTTGCCTGCCGACAGAAGGCGGTAAAAAAACTCCCCACGCTTTCGCAGCACAACCTGCTCTATACCCCGCTGGCGCTTGAGCAATCCTCCGGTGAGCGCACGGCGGCATACAAGGCTTCGCTTCTATCGGGCAAGAGGGCAATTGATTTGAGCGGCGGTATGGGTGTTGATACCATGTTTCTGGCACGGACGTTTCAGGAGGTGGTTTACTGCGAGCGCGATCCGCTGCTCTGTGCCGTGGTTGAGCATAACCTGACGGTAAGCGGAATTGCCAATGTTCAGGTAAGGAACGGCGAAAGCATCAGTTTGCTGGCGGAGTACTCGGCGGACTCTTTTGACTGGATCTTTGTTGATCCTGCCCGCCGTGAGGAGGGACGTCGCTCCATAGCGCTGGAGGCGGCAAGCCCGGATGTGGTGGCCTCTCATGATTTGCTGCTCCGTCATGCGCAGCGGGTTTGCATCAAGGCCTCTCCAGCGCTCGAAATCAGCGGGCTGAAAAAGCTGTTGCCCGCCCTGCACACCATTATTGTGGTGTCGGTTGACCGTGAATGCAAGGAGATTCTGCTGCTGCTTGAGCGTGCATACCCCGCTTGTGGGCCTGTGCAGGTAAAGGCGGTTTGCCTGAGCGCTGAATGGGAGGAGATAACTGAGGTTGCCGGTGGGAATGGTGAGGCTCCGAGAGTGGTAGCAACGGCAGTGAAAGAGTATCTCTATGAGCCTGATCCGGCCATTATCAAGGCGAGGCTTTCTGCGGTGCTTGCGCGTGATTCTGGGCTCCAGTTTGTGAACAAGAGCGTTGATTATCTCACCGCTGACCGCACAACAGAGTCCTTCCCCGGCAGGAGCTTCCGCGTGGTTGAGTGCGTGCCTTACAAGCCGAAAAGCTTCAGGGCTTTTTTGGAGCGTCATGCCATTGCCGGGGCAAGCATCCAGCGGCGCGATTTTCCTCTTTCGGCAGAAGAGCTTCGGAAAAAGTATCGGCTTTTTGAGAGTGAGCGGGCCTTTCTCTTTTTTACCAAAGATGCTGCGGGCCATCCGCTTTGCATCTACGCGCTCAGATGTTTCCCGGGAGACGAAGCGGCTCTTTTTGAGTAAGGAGGATGCGCTGCTAAAATAAAATCCGTCTGAGAGATAACAAGTGGTTTGGTTTTTGCATTATTCTTTGATGTATTAACAGTGTGTCTTTGTGAATTAAGAATTGTGTTTGCATATACAAAATGATATACATATTTTAGAAAGAAAGGGATGGAATTTGACGGATTTGACTGGGATAGTGGTAATCGTGCCAAATGTCAAAAGCATGGAGTTTCGATTGCCGAAATCGAAAGCCTGTTTTCAGGAGCGCCATTAGTTGCTCCGGACGTTCTCCATTCGAGCCAAGAACAGAGATTCCGAGCTGTAGGAGAGACAATCAAAAAGCGTCCTTTGTTTGTTGTTTTTACGTTGAGGAAAAATGGAGAAATACTCCTCATCCGACCGATCAGTGCGCGGTATATGCACAAAAAGGAGATAAAAGCCCATGAAAAAGAAATTCCCTGATTTCAAGACCGATGCCGAAGCAGAAGCCTTTGTAGAGAGTGCTGACTTGAGTGAGTATGATT
>CAILXB010000199.1 GCA_903838025.1 uncultured Chlorobiaceae bacterium | reverse complement strand
TTCCCATACGGATCGTTTCGGCAGGTTCATTGCCCAGCCGCTTGAGCGCGGTTATGGTGTGACCCTCGGAAACGTTATGAGAAGAGTTCTTCTTGCCTCACTTCCGGGAACTGCAATAACAGGGATTAAAATAGATGGTGTTTTTCATGAGTTTGCGGCCATTGAGGGCGTACGTGAAGATGTGCCGGAAATTGTTTTGAATCTCAAGAAAGTCCGTTTCAAGTCTACTTGTAAAAGGAACTGCAAGACCTCCCTTACTCTGGTCGGGCCAATGGATTTCACTGCAGGTGAGATCGTGGCTCAGGAAGGCGAATTTGAGGTGTTGAACAAAGAGATGCATGTTGCTACCATAAATGCAGGTGCGACGGTCAAGATTGATCTTTATATCGGAAGAGGTCGTGGTTATATGCCCGCAGAGGACAACAGGCCTGAAGGAATGCCCATCGGCTATATCGCCGTTGACGCCATCTATACACCGATCAGGAATGTGAAGTTTACGGTGGAAAATACTCGTGTTGGTCAGCGGACTGATTATGAAAAAATGATTCTTGATGTCGAGACAGACGGTTCCGTCTCTCCTGATGACTCAATCAGTCTTGCCGGTAAAATCATCACTGATCATGTGACATTTTTTGCCAACTTCTCGCCTACCGAAGAGGAGTTTACCGAAGAGGAGTTCAAGCAGCAGGATGATGAGTTCGAAACCATGCGTCGCCTTTTTCATACCAAAATTGAAGATCTCGACCTCTCTGTCCGTTCCCATAATTGCCTCAGGCTTGCGGAGATTGATACGATTGGCGAACTCGTTTCCCATAAAGAAGACGAGTTGCTTAACTACAAGAATTTTGGCAAGAAGTCGCTCACGGAGTTGAAGGAACAGCTTGAAAAGTTTGACCTGAAGTTTGGTATGGATATTACCAGATATCAGATGAAATGATAAAATCGTAACCGTTTTTTTGAATTATTGAGATCAGGAAATAGACATGCGTAAAACTAAGCCGGTAAGAAAACTTGGAAGAACCGCAGCCCATAGAAAGGCGACGCTCAGCAACCTGTCAACACAATTGCTTGTTTACAAGCGTATTGAGACGACAGAGGCAAAAGCCAAAGAGACTCGCAGGGTTGTAGAAAAGCTCATTACCAAGGCCCGTAAAGGGACGGTTCATGCTCAGCGTGAAGTTTTTAAGGACATCCGCGACAAACAGGCCGTAAGAATTCTTTTTGAAGAGATTGTGGCAAAGGTGGGTACCCGTCAGGGTGGTTACACTCGCGTCATCAAGCTTGCTCCCCGTTTTGGTGATGCGGCTAAAATGGCTGTCATTGAGCTTGTCGATTATCAGGAAGCACCGTCAGCAAGCCAGGGTACTGCTGGCAAGCAGGATCGTGCAAAACGAGTTCAAGGTTCAAAGAAAACAGCAGAAGCAGCCGTTGCGTCAGCCGTCTGACCAACGCTGTTCGAATACTTTCTTAAAAGTTATCGCGTTAGTCATTGTCTGTGGAAAAGTTATTATCCACGGGCAATGACTATCTGTTTTTCGGAGAAAAAAGGGCTAATGCCGTGTATTGGATACAACTCTATGCTGGCGGGAAATCCTTCGTGCTCCGTGCTCGATTTCAGTGCGCTCGCAATCTCCTTGTCGAGATTTCCTCCCTTCAGGCAGATCATCGTGCCGCTCGGCTTCAAAAGCCTGCTGGCATAACCGCAGAGCTTGTCAAGAGGTGCCACCTGTCTTGAGAGTACCGTATCAAATACAACACCCCTGAGTTCTTCTACCCTCGTATGCAGAGCAACGGCATTGGTTATGCCAAGCTCCTTGATCATGGCTTGACAGGCAGCAATTTTTTTTCCGGTCGCATCGACGAGAAGAAATCGGGTACGAGGAAAAAGGAGAGAGAGCGGAATGCCCGGCAGTCCTCCCCCTGTTCCGAGATCAAGCACATGCTCATTATCGCTGAACGTGTGATGAAGGCTTATCAGGAGTGAATGAAAAATATGTTTGATGATGACCGGTGCGTCCTCTTTCCGGCTGATCAGGTTGATTTTTTCGTTCCACTCTTCGAGGCATTCGCCATAGCGCACCAGTTGTTGAAGTGTCTCAAGATCAACCTCCATAGCCTGTTCAGCACATAATGCCTGCAGCATAGAGAGATCATCATTGTGTCGTTCCATAAGTGTTTCAATCCGTTCTATTCAAAAGTTTACCCCCAAAAAACAATATTTTACCATGAATGACAAATTGCCTGCGCTTTTTGCGGTGATACCGTTCCTTCTTTCAACAAAATTAATTGTAAATTACTCTTCAGATGTGTCAGAAACTGTTTCTTGAGGAACAATTCAATAACTCTCTTTTTTGTTTACTCTCGAAACTTTGGAGTCAGTATAGTTCTCCAGAGGTGTGACTGAGCGATTTTTTTGTGTGCTCAAGAGAAGTTTCTTTGAAAAATACCAATAACAGAGAGCGTTTTATGAGTAATGGTTTAAGTCTGCATGTCTATGCCGTTATTATGGCGGGCGGGATAAGCAAAAAACTTTGGCCTCTTTCAAGGAAAAAAATGCCAAAGCAGTTTGTTGATCTGTTGGACGACGGAACAATGGTTGCAAAAACCGTTAGACGTATTTCCGCATTGGTTCGTGAGGAGAATATTTTCATCATTACCTGCGAGTTGGGACGAACCCTCCTTTTGGATTCTCTCGGCAATTTCAGTCGTGACAATATCATTGTTGAGCCCTCCGACCGCAATACCGCACCCTGCATTGCCCTTGCAACGGCGCATATCAAAAAAAGGGATCCAGATGCAATAACCATTGTGCTTCCTGCCGATCATCTTGTTCAGGATGAAGAGGCATTTTTTAAAATTGTTGAGGCTGGCATAGAGATTGCGAGCGAAAAAAAAGCTCTTGTAACCATTGGCATTAAAGCCAAGCGGCCAGAAACAGCCTATGGATATATTCAAGTTGACGCACAGCGTTCAATTCCGATGACTTTTTCAGATCGGCGTGATTTTCTGCTCTTCAGGGTAAAGGCATTTGCTGAAAAGCCGGATGCTGTGACGGCGGCCCAGTTTCTTGCAAGCAACGATTTTTACTGGAACAGCGGGGTTTTTATCTGGCACATTGATGCCATAGAGAGGGAATTTGAGCGTTCCATGCCCGATTTGTACAAAGATTTGCTTGCCATCTATGAGAGCCTCGGATCGGAGAGTGAGCGTGAGGTCATTGAAGATGTTTATTCCTGGATTCACCCTCTCTCCATTGACTACGGCATTATGGAGAAAGCTGAAACCGTTTTTGTGCTGGCGGGAGAATTTGGCTGGTCTGATCTCGGCTGCTGGGATGAAGTTCTCAAAGTAGCCGGTAACCGCAGTACCATTGCGGGGGAGTTGCCCGTCAGTCGGGTGGTGCAGCTCGACTGCGATAATGTTTTTGTGAAAAAAACAGCAGGCAAGGTGGTCTGCACCATAGGACTTCGTGACGTGATCATTGTCGAGACCGATGATGCGCTTCTTGTTTGCGGCAAGGGGCACTCGCATCGGGTAACGAACGTTGTTGACGCTCTTCGGCGTGAGGGGCTTGAAGAGTACCTTTAGAGGCCGTTTTTTATTGACCAGCTTGCACCCTCTTTTGTATCCTTGATTTCGATTCCTGACTCAAGGAGCTGGTCGCGTATTTTGTCGCTAAGGGCAAAATCCTTGTTTTTTCTGGCATCAGCCCGCAGGTCAAGTAGAATAGTCATCACCTCGCTGAGCGACCTGCTTCCATGTTTGCTCTCTGTGGCCATCAATTCTTCGCGGCTTTTCAGGATGCCGAGCACTTGGCCTGCATAGGTTTCGAGGAAGGTGATCGCCTCTTCTGTGGCTCTGAGCGATAGTCCTTGAGGTCTGTCGAGCGCACTGTTGATTGCTTTTATAAACTCGAAGATTACCGATATGGCCACCGGAGTATTGAAATCGTCGTTAAGGGCGTTGTCGATTTTATCAAACTGTATAAACGACTTGAAGTTGAGAATTCCTGTTCCGGGAGAAGTATTTATAAGACGAAGATAGGTTTCCTGCAACTTTTCAAGCCCGGTTTGTGAAGCGCTGATAGCCGTTTCAGAAAAGTCGAGGGGGGAGCGGTAGTGCGACTGAAGAATAAAGAACCTGACAACAATCGGATCGAAAATGTTGAACAGATCCTTCAGATTGACAAAGTTTTTCAGGGACTTCCCCATTTTTATTCCATTAATGGTCACCATGTTGTTGTGCATCCAGAACCTGACGTAGGGCTTACCAGTGACCGATTCTGATTGGGCGATTTCACAATCGTGGTGGGGAAACTTGTT
>CAILXB010000198.1 GCA_903838025.1 uncultured Chlorobiaceae bacterium | reverse complement strand
GCCACTGCCGCCTGGGTTGTGATGGAGATTATCGGTACCGCCTATCGTGACGGTAAACGCTGTTATTACGTCAATGACGGGGTCTATCATACCTTTTCGGGGATCATCTTTGACCATTGCGAGTATCCTTTAAAATCCTTCAAAGAGGGCAATGAGAAGATGTGTGCGGTGTATGGCCCAACCTGTGACGCTCTCGACACGATCACTATGGCCAATCTTTTGCCTGTAGACCTTGCGATAGGGGATTTGCTCTACAGTGAAAATATTGGAGCCTACAGTCACGCGTCATCAACCTTCTTCAATGGTTTTCCACCTGCAAAGGTTTTGCATATAAATCAAGAACCCATCCATCGTCTCGAATCCCTTGATTGCGAGACGATGGGTGAGGGTGGGTAATTGTAACTGTTCAGTGAATCAGTTGGCCACGCTTGATAATCCTGTAGCACCCTTGGAGTTCTTGCCTCCTTTCAGAGGACTTGACAATCGCAGGGGTGCAGGAGCTGTTTCATTCTTCACATGATGTTAAGCCGTTTCCAGACCTCTTCTACGATAAATCCGGACGCTTCATCCGGATCATTAAGGAAGAACAGCCTTTCGAAATCATTATGTCTTGAACGTACGCATGCCTTCATTAATGCATCGTTACCATTATTCAACCCGAATTCATTGCGGATGAAGCTTCCAAGACAAAAATGAAATTTGATCAACTCATTAAATTGTGTACTCCTCAATGAGCTTTTTTCTTTCTCACTCATTGTATCGATGATCCGGTTTACAGCATCACTGATCGTCTTTGGCCATAGTGACTTCATGTTTCCGGGTGGTTGGGATTAGTTTTATTCAAAAAAACAATTTAATCTTGTAAAGGGTATTATTTTTCTCCGTTATGATCCAGTTACTGGCATATTCCGCCTCTTCTGGTACTGTGGTATCGAAATAGTCGGTGGTCTTGAGCTTCCGCATCTCCGTTTCCCCGTATTTTTCATTCATATCATCATCAAAAAAAAGAAAATTCGGTTCACTTGAAAAAAAATCCTTTCCCGCTGTAGCAAGAAAAAAGCCGTCAGAATCATGAGCCGTGACAAGCTCTCTCAGTGTCATGTTTTTGTCTCTTTTCTGTTAATGAGCCGTTTTTTTTGAACCTGGTAAGCGCTCCACAAGAACTTGTGCCGTAATAATAAGGCCAGACAAGAAACCGATAGCCTGCGAAATACTGCCTTGGTTGAGCAGGAATTACCGGTTGACATGTTGTTAAGAGCTTATTGTGCGTTTACATAGATCAATAGTTAGCTTACAGTCATTATTTTATTAAGCTTGCTCCATATCGCCTCAAGGATTATATGTGACGCTGCATCGGCATCATTCAGAAAAAAACGGCTTTCAAAATTACCATGCTCTGCAATGGCGCATGCTTTTATCAAGGCGTCATTACCTTCGAGTAATCCAAGCTCATTATGGATGTGTCTCCCGAGAAAAAAGCGGAGTTTTTGCAACTTACCTTCTGGAACAGAGCAGACTTTATTTTTCTCTTTCTCGTTCATTATCGAAATAATCCGTTCTGCGGCAGCATTGACCGTTAGTGGCCAGGGTGATCTATTATGCATAATCTGAAAAGGGTTAAGTCAGTTTATATTGCAGCATGTCATCTGTGTTTTGTGATATGCCGGTAAATTTTGTGAACAATATATGAAAAGGAAAAGTGAATCTGTTTTGCTCTCATGGTTGTTTTCAAATAATTAACAAGACTCTGGATGGCTCGCATTATTAAGAGATGAGGCGGGAAAGGAGCAAAAAGAGAAGGGCGATCAAGAGCGCAGCAATGAGGTTCATGAAAAAACCAGGCAGCAGAATCATTTTGAGTGAAACATGTTCAATGCCGCCGAACGCCAGTGTGTTGGCCGCAGTTGCAACGGGTGTCATGAACGCGCTCGAAGCGGCGATGGTTATGGTCAGCAACATGATGATCGGCAAGAGGGAGGTTTGCAGCGCAAGAGCGCTTGCCAATGGCGTAAACATGAGTATCAGTGCTGTATTGCTCAACAGTTCAGAAGAAAAAATGATGACAATGATCAGGCAGAGTAACTGGAGAAAATGGTTGCCAAACGGTTTTATTGCGTCAAGTATGGTTGCTTTTGCCAACGTAAGGAGATAGCCGTCAACTTCCGGAGTTGCCGGATTATCCCATGCCTTGAGCAGGGCAAACAGAATCATCCCCACCACAACAAGCAGGAATATTCCGAAACAGGGCAGATCCTTCATGATGAGATTGATTGAAAGAGTCGAGTTGGCATTGGGTTTGTTGAGGTTTGTCATTGGTTCGCGAAAAAAATGAGCCCAGACTTGGTCAAATAATCGCTGAAGAAATCTCTCTGTTACGCTGTAAACCCCGTTGAGGGGGATTGCGGTGCGGGATTCCACTTCCCTGCTGAGTCGGCTGATAAAGATCAGGGGAAATCCAAAAATATGAAGCAGAAGAAAGAGGGTGTTCATAAAAAGCGCTTCAAGGCTGAAACTCTTCTTGGGTAGGATCAGGGCAACAAAGAGAACTATGATTCCGTAGAGCAGAAAGCAAAGGTCGATACTATTCAGGCCGAAGAGAATCGGGGCCGGTTTGAAAAAAAACTGCAGGGCGGTCAATGTGCTGATCAACATGATGTTGCTTATGAGGAAAAGCAGCGGTTTATGAGGCAAAAGGGCCGGGGTGTCGCTGCATTCGGAAAAAAGGGATGGAATGCTGAATGGTTTTGCTGTAAAGAGAATGATGCTTCGACCAAAAAAAAGAAGGAGAAGCGTTGCCGGCACTCCCACTGCAAGCCAGGAAAAAAAAGTGATGAGGTGCCGACCCTCAAACCGAAGGAGTTCGGCCAGGGCAATGGCTAAAAGATTTTGCGGACTTCCGGTAAGCGATGCCATCCCCCCGCAGTTGGAGCCAAAGGTGAGTGCAAGATAGAGCAACGAAGCAGCGATTCTTTTATCATCTCTCTGTTCAACAAGCAAAAGCAGTCGATTGATGACCGGAATCATGGAAATCACCACAATGGTATGGGAGATAAAGAGAGAGAGAGAGAGAGTATAGGAGATCAAGAGAATTGCTGTCAACAAGGTGCCAAGGTTCTTGCCGGTGTGACGGAGCAGAAACTCAATCAGCCTCTGATGTACTCGGGCAGCAACAAGCATTTCCGAAAGCAGAAAGCCGGTCAGTATGATAACGCTGTTTTGAAGCAGATTCATCGTTGGCACTCTTTTCACTTCATCAAAGTACGGGAAACATCATCATACTACAGTTTGCTTCTCCTTTCACAAGGAGTAAAAGTAAAGTTTACTGAATCGTTGCATGACTGTAACCATTGCCCAACACTATTTTGCTTCATTATAATTGTGTAGTTCAAGGTTCTCCGGCCTCATTGTACGGGTAAACAAAAGAGTCTTGTGAAAAATAATTGCAAACATTTTTTCAAGCCGCTGCCATTCTTGACCCCAAGCAGGGCTCTTTTGCTGAGGATTTTTATGCTGCCCAATTTTCTGTTAAGCAGGGCTTACGGTCTGGAGAATCTTTCCGGAGCCGGGAGCGCGACCATTTATGTTTTTAACCACAATAATTCTCTTGAAGCGTTGATGGTGCCAGCGCTGCTCATGTATCACCTCGGTGGCAGCAGCATCAGCTTCGTCGTTGACTGGATGTACGGCAAAGTGCCCATTCTTGGCTCGTTGATGAATTTGATCGATCCCGTCTATGTGTATCATAAACGCTCCTGGCTGCCTTTTATAGAAGCCACCAGACCTGCGGCGCCCTCCGCGGATACGATAGAGCGCTGCGCAGAGAAACTCCATGCAGGCCGCAGCATCGGGATTTTTCCGGAAGGAAAGCGCAACCGCGATCCAAAAAATCTGGTCAGGGGAAAATCGGGCGTAGGTCATATCGCCTTGCAGAGCGGAGCACCTGTTATTCCCGTTGGAATTGATTTCAACTGCAGAAGAACAAAGGGAAAAATTCCGGTGCTCGGCAGAACAATTGTCATGATAGGTCGGCCAATGGAGTTCCTGCAGCAGTCGGAGGCATATCGTGCCCTTGGCTCTTCCTTTTCGGGTTGCAGCCGGCCGCACGCTGAACTGAATCAGATGGCCGCCGAGGTTACCCATGAAATCATGCTTTGTCTTGCTGAACTCTCCGGTAAACGATACAGCGAACCTTTTCCCCGCAAGAGATACTGTTGTTCTTGAAAAACCATAAATAAGGAGCCGCCATGTCCAGTGTAACCGTACTTCGGATTGAAACGCCCGGTGATCGTGCCTGCGCACTCGAAGTCATCAGGCAGGTTTTTTGTGAAGAAAAAAACTGGATCAGTACGGTTCAGAACCAGATTCCTGATGAGCTTGCAGGGAACAGGGGCTTTTCATGGTTTTTGGCAACCGTCAACGGGAGGCCAGCCGGTGTACTTCGTCTGCTCTATGACCCCTCTTTTGACCTTCCCGAAGAGTACGATGTGAAGTTCATGCCGGGCATCACTGTCGAAAAACTGAAAAGCGCCGGACGATATGTAGAAATTGGAAGGTTCATGATTCTTGAAGAGTTTCGCAGAAAACCGAGGGTGGCCCTTAGGCTCATGCGCGCTGCCACTGAAGAGGTTATTGAGCGTGATTACACGCATTTTATTACTGACGTGTTTGAAGGTGAGGCGCATTCACCCCTGAACTTTCATACCAGAGTCCTTGGCTTTGAAGTGGTAGGAACGCATTTGTTTGGTGAGTTGAATTGCAGCTCAACCCGTATTATCCTGATGCTCGACATTCTTAAGCTTTACAGTCGCATCAAAGACAGCAAAAGCAGGATTTATGGCGAACTGATTGAGGGTCTCAGGGGAATTTTTGAACGCAAGGCCGCTCTGGCACAGATGACAAGGGGGTGAAATGAGCGTTGACGATGTGGTTTGTATTCGTTATTACTAATAAACGGAGTGCTTTATGTTGCGACTTGATGAATTGAGGGCAGAAGTAAAAGGTGAGTTTTTTTTGCAGGAAGAATTGAAAAATCATGATGTCAAAAAAGTTGAGGCTCTGGCAGATATCATTATCAAGCCTGCCGCAAAAAAAGATTTGTTGAAACTTCTGCATTTGCTTGAAAAATCCGGACATCCCCATATTGTCATCAATTCCAAAGGGCGGGTGGTCTTTCCCGACAAGCGCTTTCACGGCGCTGTTGTTGTTACTGATTTGAAACTGTAGGGAATTTCTGCAATTCAACATGCCTGCCCGGAAATGGATTGTTCCTGTGGTCAGAGCGTGCTGTATAAACAAGTTGAACTACCGGTGCCTTTTGTTACAGTATTCAGTGGTTGCTGAACTATTGTCTGCAAACGCTGTTTTTTTGTTTAAATGTGTTGATTATGCTATCATTGGTATTCAAAATAAATTTGCAAGAGTAAAAAAATGGCTTTTTTTTGCGAACTATGACAAGCCCAATCAATTCCCGGGGAAAGTGGTCTATTTTGCAGCACGACTTGCGAACAGCACAAACATTAACAGGTTAAAGCGCCATGGAAAAAGCAAAGAAAGTGCATACCAGGCAGGTCACTCTTGCCAGGAAGGGTTCGAAAAGTGACTTGCTTGTTTTGCGAGTTGTTTCAGATCCCACCAGGCAGGCCGTTCGTACCTTGAAGGTCATGAAGGGTGATTGGCCTGGTTCACGAATGGCTTTGACTTGCGTCAAGAAGGTCAAAAAAGGTGACTGGCCCGGTTCACGCATGGTTCCAGCTCCCACTACGACTGTCATTCGCACCATGAAGGGAGTAAACAGGTCCTCAATGTTTTTGAGGAAGTGATTTTGGTTCAAGCAGGCGGAATGCTTGCTTGCAACCGCAATACGTATCTATGCTATTGTCAAAGCGCTGCTTGTAGTTCTAACCTGCTCCAACACATAGCCGCAATTTTATCTGTACATTGAAGCTGCTGTATTGAGCATCAATCGCGACTTTGGTTTAAAAGAAAAGAACATTGCTTTGGAATAGGAGAGTCAAACATGAACCCGAATCAGTTGTCGCGTATCGTACTTTATGGGTTCAAGTCGATCCGAGAATGCGACATAGAGTTAAAAGCGCTTAATGTACTCATTGGCCCCAATGGTGCCGGTAAATCAAATTTTATTGGTTTTTTTCGGTTGATTCAGCAAATGCTGGAAGGCAATCTTCAGCGTTATGTCAGCAAGCAGGGTGGCCCGGATGCGTTGCTGCATTTTGGCCGAAAGAAAACTGAACAACTTAGAACGGAACTCTACTTCGGCACTAACGGCTATAAGTTCACGCTGGAACCCACCAGAGATAACCGTATGATGTTTGCTGATGAAACTCTTTTTTGGAACTTGAGCGGAGATAAAAGTGTCGGTTCCGGTCATTTTGAGTCTCTTGCAGGAACGCACCAATCTCTTATTAAACAGTATTCCGTTCCTGTTATGAAGAGCTGGCGTTTGTATCATTTTCACGATACCAGCGACAGCTCTTTGGTGAAACAGCGTCATGGGATACATGATAACATCTATCTCAGGCCGGATGCCCGCAATCTGGCCGCGTTTCTTTACTTGTTACAATCTCAATATCCGGTTCATTATCAGCGCATTGTTAAAACGGTACGACTGGTTGCACCGTTTTTTGGCGATTTCTTTCTTCGTCCGCAAACTGACAATACCGATCAAATTGAACTTGAGTGGATGGAAAAAGGAGAAGATGTTCCCTTCAAGGCTCATGTACTTTCTGATGGTACCCTGCGCTTTATTTGCCTGGCAACGGTGCTGATGCAACCGGAAGAGTTTCAACCTGAAACAATTCTGATTGATGAACCTGAACTTGGTTTGCACCCTTTTGCAATTCACCTTTTAGCCGCAATGCTTCGTTCAGCCTCGAAGCGGCGACAGTTGATTGTTTCTACACAGTCCACCGATCTTTTGAACGAGTTTGATGCTGACGATATTATTGTTGCTGATCGGACAGAAGGTTATACCTGCCTGCACCGTCTGGATTCGCTGGCTCTGAAAAATTGGCTTGATGAATATTCTCTCGGAGAGCTATGGCAGAAAAACATACTCGATATCGTCGGGCTACTCCGAGTAGAGGATATAACTGCCTATATCCGTAAAACAGGGTGGAAAAAGACCGACCATCTCAACCCGTCGTTACTCGTTTACCAGTACGAGCGTAACGATGATTATAACAAGGAGATTAAGCTGGTTTTGCCAAACGGCAACGACTATTCTGATTCTGTGGACAAAATCAAGTCAGTGCTCAAACTAATTGCGGCGCTTGAGCAAGTTTCTATTTCCGACATTGTTCGGAAAATCAAAAACAGTGCGCAAAATATCAATACGGAAGAATTGATTCGAGCAGTAACCGAGTCGCAGGAAACTGCAATAATCGGCAAAAGTAATACACTTAAAAGCTGAATCACTCGACAGTGACGATGATTCGAGCGATTCCGACGGACGGCAGGTCATCATTGCGTGGAATATTGGGGGCAAGTTTTTCAAACAATGAAACTGGCGCACAGGAATGAAGAGCGAAGAGTCAGCACTGTGTGCGTAAAACAGCTCTTTTCACGATTTAGCTATCATCATTATTTTTCAGGAGTACTTCGTTTCGCTTGTCCAGAGTGAGCATTACATTTAAATTATCGTAAATTAACAGGATGCGGTACAAAATATCGTGTACTGTCTTTTTTTGACATGAATGCCAACATGATTGATAAAACAGTCCAATGATTAAGCTTGAACAACTCCAAACCAACACGACCGTTCGCGGCATTGTACCTGGTGCTTTGGCCACTGTTGTCAGTGTGCAGTGGTTTGGTTCAGGTGCACTTGAACTTACCTATAAGACTCCTGACGGAAAAGTGGCCAACGAGTTGATCTATCGCCATGACGAACCTCGGCTGGAAATTGTTGAGCAGGGTCGTCCGTGGAGTTTTGACGGTGATGGCGCGCTCTTTCGTCTGGTCTCCGAAGCCCAGCGTATTCGACTGGCCCATTTGTTCGATCCGGTGCTGGCCGTTCATACATCAAATATAGAGCCCCTGCCCCATCAGATTACAGCGGTTTATGAATCAATGCTGCCTCGCCAGCCTTTGCGATTTCTTTTGGCCGACGATCCCGGTGCAGGTAAAACAATCATGGCTGGTTTGCTTATCAAGGAGCTGATTGCCCGGGGAGACCTGCAACGCTGCCTGATTGTTTGCCCCGGTGGTTTGGCCGAGCAATGGCAGGATGAACTCTACCGCCGTTTTCATTTGCCTTTTGAGATTCTTACCAATGACAAACTGGAGGCAGCCCGTACCGGCAACTGGTTCCTTGAAACAAATCTGGTCATTGCCCGCCTCGATAAACTTTCTCGCAATGAAGATGTCCAGTTAAAGTTGCAAGCCCCGGATTGCCGATGGGATCTGGTGATCTGTGACGAAGCACATAAAATGTCAGCCACGGTTTTTGGCAACGAAACCAAATACACCAAGCGCTACCGACTTGGCCAACTGCTCTCGACCTTGACGCGTCATTTTCTGTTGATGACAGCGACTCCGCATAACGGCAAGGAGGCTGACTTTCAGCTTTTTATGGCACTGCTTGACGGTGATCGT
>CAILXB010000197.1 GCA_903838025.1 uncultured Chlorobiaceae bacterium | reverse complement strand
GCTTCCGCTTCTCCGAGGATTTTAGCGAGTTCACGATCAATTTTTTCACCTGCATCAAGGGTTTCAAGAGGATCCTTGCGCAGACGGTGACGCAGGCAGAGGCCAGCAATCTCCTTGACATGTTTCAGGGTCACCACGGTCTCACCACGGAAGGCGGCATGGGCAAAAGCGGTACGGGCAATGGTGAGTTCACCACGGTGGCCGTCAATTCCAAGGTTCATACAGAGCTTCGCAATATCGGTCAGTACCTCGTCGGTCATGCTCACTTCAGGAAGCAGATCCTTGGCTGTCTGAATCTTTTTCTGGAGCTTCTGCTGTTCACGACTGTACTTTTTCATAAAGGCATCGGGATCTTCGTCAAACTCACGGCGGCGTTTGACAATATCGACCCGTTTTGCAATGTCAAGAATGGTGATGATACGGGCATGCAGACCAAAACGGTCAAGAAGCTGGGGCCGCAACTCACCCTCTTCAGGGTTACCGGAACCGACAAGCACAAAACGTGCTGGATGGCGGATACTGATACCTTCGCGTTCAACCACATTCTGGCCACTTGCTGCAACGTCAAGCAAAACATCGACAAGATGGTCATCAAGCAGGTTGACTTCATCAATATAGAGGAAACCACGGTTCGCCTGGGCAAGCAGGCCCGGTTCAAAGGCTTTTACACCACTGGTAAGTGCCTGTTCGATATCGATGGTACCGCAAACACGATCTTCGGTTGCGCCAAGTGGAAGGTCAACAACCGGTACAGGAATTTTTTCGGTTGTAAGGGTCGCAGGATCAATAGTCTTGTTTCCTTTTTTAGCCTCTTCACCTTCAACATATTGATCGACGGTTCGATTGTAGGTATCTCCCTCAACGCGGTCAATAAGAGGAAGCACTTCGGCAAGCGCCCTGACTGTTGTACTTTTTCCGGTACCCCTGTGGCCCATAACAAGCACACCTCCGATTCTCGGATCAATGATATTGAGGATCAGACTGAGCTTCATTTCCTCCTGACCAACAATTGCTGTAAACGGAAAGGCTTGGCCGGACTTCTTTTTTGCGGCAGGCTTGACTGCTTTTTTGAGTTCCGGAGTTGCCGTGACCGTTGAACTCGCCTTTGCCTTTACCGTAGCAGGTTTCTTTGCTGCAGTTTTTTTTGCAACTGTTTCAGTCTGAGTCATAATTGATCGTTTGGTTAATACCTGTTTCTCTGTTGAACAGTGAAATTATTCACCGAAAAAGGCTTACTGTTATTATGAGCTAAATAAAAGAGATTGAATTTATGCTTTTAGAAAGACAATAGAAAATGGTTTTCAAAAACGTTACTCCAGCAACGCATTTTCTGCTGCTTCCCTGATCGTTTCAGAAAGAGTCGGATGCGCATGAACTGTACTTTCAAGTAATTCCGCAGTAACCTCAAGACGACGTGCCAGCGTAATCTCTCCGATCAGCTCCACCGCTCCATGCCCCACAATATGCGCTCCAAGCAAGCGATTATCAGCAGCATTAAAAACAAGCTTCACCAGCCCCTCCAGATGCCCACAGGCATTGGCCTTGCCGGAAGCAGCAAACATTGACCGGCCAACCTTGACGGTGTAACCCTGCGCTTCCGCCTCCCTTTGGCTTAATCCGACGCTTGCAACCGAAGGATCGGCATAGACACATCGGGGAATCATGCTCTCATCAATCATTCGGGACTCTTTCCCTGCTATGGTATCGACCACAAGAGCGGCTTCAGCCGAAGCTTTGTGGGCAAGCAGCATTCCACCACGCACATCGCCAATAGCAAAAATATGGTTGACTGAGGTTCTGCAGGAGCTGTCCGTCACTACAAAACCCCGAGAAGTCTCCACTCCAGCATATTCCAGACTAAGAGCATCGCAGTTACCAGTTACGCCGACAGCAACAAGCAGGCAGTCAGCAGTAACGGCTTGGGGCTCAACTCCCTCAACCGTAAGCAACCCGCTCACCTGATCCCCTGATACCGTAACACCATCAAGCTTTGCTCCGGTGAAAACAGTAATGCCAGCCTTTTGAAACGAGCGCTTCAGAACTTCCGAAATCTCCTCATCTTCAAGCGGCAAAAGCCGAGGCATCATCTCCACAAGCGTCACCGCGCTGCCCGCCATGGCATAAAACCAGGCCAGTTCAACGCCAATTGCTCCACCTCCCAGCACAATCATGGAGTGCGGAACCCTTTTCAGAGCAAGCGCTTCGCGACTGGTAAAAATATATTTTCCATCGGGCTCAAGCCCCGGCAGTTGTCGGGAACGGGCACCGGATGCAATAATGATATGGTCAGCCTGAAGGGTTTCAACACGTACACCTTCACGAAAAATATCAAGCGTGTGCACTTCACTGAACACCGCCTCACCCTGAATCACCTCAACCTGCGCCCGACGCAACATGAACGCGATTCCTTTTGAAAGTTTCTGTGCTACACTGCGGCTCCGTTTGACCGCTTCAGCCAAATCAATAGCAGTGCCTTCTACCTTGAGGCCGTACATAGCTGCCTTTTTCACAAAATTGAACAGCTCTGCGCTCTGCAAAAGGGCTTTGGTTGGAATACAACCCCAGTTCACGCATACGCCACCCAAAGCACCTTTTTCAATGAGGCAAACCCTCATTCCCGCCTTTGCCGCACGAAGTGCCGCCTCATAGCCTCCCGGCCCGGAACCGATAATGGCAAGATCAACGCGACGAACTGAACCCTCAGGCAACTGTTGCTCGGAAT
>CAILXB010000196.1 GCA_903838025.1 uncultured Chlorobiaceae bacterium | reverse complement strand
GCGAGACTGCTTTTCCTGACGAGCCATAAACAGCCGCAATATTGTCTCCAGGATTTTTTAGTTCAAATGCAGTGATAATATCCTTCATGGCATACTGCAGGTCGGAAGCGGCTGTAATCGTTACCTGATGTAGTCGGAAATTAAAAATCAGCCAATTTCGGAAATTAGCAATCACCCAGGGAGAGGCTTGAGATTACGTCATTTCAAAATGATTTGCAACTACTTTTTGACTCGGTAGTTGTTTCTTGCCAAGATTGGGGCCTCCTTCCACCGGTTGCAGTTGATTGAAGATGGTTTTACGGTGTTCGAGCCGGTAGCTCTTACCGGTAAGTTTGATGACCTCGCATTTGTAGAGCAGCCGATCAAGCAACGCTGTTGCAAGTACCTCATCGCCAAGCATCTCTGTCCACTCTTTAGGGCTTTTGTTTGTCGTAATGATGAATGATGTCTGTTCATGAAGCTGGTTGTCAAGATTTTGTTAAGCATCAGGATGTGATTTCAATAATCGCGGTTATTATCTCAGTACACTGAACACAAATCATTCTACATTATTTTTTCACCGCTCACCAACCTTCATTGCTCCCTCAGCACCATTGGAACACCCTTAACGACGGAAAAGGCCCTTGTGCTTTCTGGTGAAACAAGCCTGATACGCAAGGGTTGAACAGATTGTAAAAAGTCTTTGTGTGAGATAAGGACTTTTGAATGAGCTGAAAACTTATTGTATTGTAACTGTGTTGTAAAAAAAATTGTATCATACAAAGAATAAAAGGAGTAAGAAGGTGTTCTCTCGGGAGTGATGTAAATAACAGGAAAAGTAAATTTCTGATTTTTTGGATAAAACAGCAGACCGTGAAGGATGGACAACATGACAGCAGACAATCAGCAAACAACACAAAAGAGTTTTTGGACTCTCTCTGCAGAAGAGGCCCTTTCGAGCCTGGGCACTAACGCGCAGGGCTTGTCAGAACAAACTGCCCAGGAGAGATTGAAGCAGTACGGCCCGAATACCCTGAAAGGAGGTTCCAAAACGTCCTCACTCATGCTGTTTCTGCAGCAATTCAAAAGCCCGGTAACGTTGCTCCTGATCTTTGCCGCAGCTCTCTCCTTTGCCCTGCGTGATCAAACTGATGCGATCATTATTCTGCTTATTGTTATGGTCAGTGGCTTGCTGGGCTGGTGGCAGGAAAAGGGTGCCGCCAGTGCGGTCGATCAATTGATGAAAATGGTGCAGATCCAGTGCCGGGTACTCCGTGACGGGCAGGAGAAAGAGTTGCACATCGAAGAGATTGTGCCGGGTGACGTGGTGTTACTCTCCGCCGGAGATGTGATTCCCGGCGACTCTCTTCTCCTTGAATCAAAAGAGCTGTTTGTGGATGAAGCCGCGTTCACGGGTGAAACCTACCCTGTCGAAAAAAACAGCGGCGTTCTTGCAGCCGACACACCATTGGCAAAACGGAGCAATACCCTTTTTATGGGCGCTCATATCATCAGCGGAAAAGCAACCGCGCTGGTTATGGGAACTGCAATGCAAACCGAGTTTGGAAAAATTTCCAGCTCCCTTCGGCATAAGGCTCCTGAAACCGATTTTGAACATGGCGTTCGCAGGTTTGGCTATATGCTGATGGAGATCACCATGGTTCTGGTGGTCATCATTTTTGCTGCCAATGTGTTCCTTCATAAACCAGTTCTGG
>CAILXB010000195.1 GCA_903838025.1 uncultured Chlorobiaceae bacterium | reverse complement strand
TCCGGCTGACGGGCTGTACCCTCAGCGGCTGAAGCTGCAATATTACCAATACCCAGACCTGCACCAATAACAGCCAGACCGGCGCCAAGACCCGCACCCAAATAAGCTAAACCTAAACCTTCCATCTTGTAATTACCTCCGTTTATTTGTTGTAAGTTTTTTGCTAAAGGATAATTAGCAGTTTTGAAACCGGCGAATAAAAAACACAAAAGAAAACCTTGTTCATCGACAACCACAGCACCATTTTAATGATGCGCCATCTCAGCAACCTCATGCTCATCATGACCCTCGTGCGCAGTAGCAAGACCAATAAAGAGCGCGGAGAGCATGGTAAAGACAAATGCCTGCAAGAAAGCAACAAAGAGCTCAAGCAGATAGATAAAAATAGCAAATGGAACAGAGACCGCTATTGCCACAATATAACTTTTCAGAATAAAGCTGATGAAGATCAAACTGAGAATAATGATATGACCCGCCGTCATGTTGGCAAAGAGTCGTACGGTAAGCGCAAAAGGCTTCGTAAATTGACCGATGATCTCGATAGGAACCATGATGATCCAGAGCGACCAGTGAGTTCCAGCGGTAAGATGCTGAAGATAACCTTTAACACCATGAGCCTTGAACGCGGCAATCTGGGTAACGAAGAAAGTAAATATGGAAAGTGTGAGGGTGACGTTGACGTTGCCCGTCGCCGTTGCACCGTAGGGAATAAGACCAAGAAGGTTACAAAAGAGGATAAAAAAGAAGACCGTCAGCAAGTAAGGGAGATGCTTTTCGTAGCCATGACCGATATTTGACTTGGCCACATCGAGCCGAATAAACTCTACAAGCGCTTCCATAGCGTTGGCCAGCCCTTTGGGAGCCTGACGGGCACTCATGTTCTTGTATTTTCCTCCAACAATTGAGAATACAATCAACAGTGCGGCCGACACAAGCCAAAGCATCACCACATGCTTGGTGATTGAAATATCAATCCCGGCAACAGGAGGGAGTTTAGGAAGATGGATTTCGCCAAAAGGATCAAACGCAAAAACATTGTTGTCGAGAATATGATGCATGATAACATCACCAGCCTTTTCCTCTACCACAACATCCCGAAGATCTTCACGCACAGCCGCAACTTCCGTTGAAGGTGCAGCAGCGACATCCCGTGGAGCAGCAACAAGGCTGTCAACGTTCAGCGCAAGCGGCACAAGAATCGCAATAACTCTGAGAAAATCCTTAACCCGTATGACGTTTAGCCGTTTCATGCAGTATTCTTTTTCTGTTTGTTTTTCTTTTGATACCCGAGAATCTCAACAATCACATAGATACAGTAAAAAGCGAAAAACGAAAGGACAAAATCATGTCTATCGACAAGGTTCCTGATAATAACAACAAATACCAACACCATCAACACAAGCAACCTGATAGTCAACCCACCGAAAACAACCTTGGTAAAAAGCGTTGACTCCTTGTCAAGTGCATAATCAAAGAGCAAGTAACCTGCAACCGTATTAGCAACCACCATCGCCCAAGCGATAAAAAGTGAATGCACATCAACACTGCCCGACCCGAAAGCTGAAAAAATTACCCCCCATAAAATGACGGATAAGATACACAACTTAATAAAAAATTCAAACACTGGCTTCATATCTACCGCTTCTTTCTTGATTAACCGTCATAATGAGTGTAAAATATTCTATTTTTTCCTGTTTGCCGCCCGAACAACCTTCATGAGAAGAAGTGCCATGCCAAACATGCCGAGCAAAACTCCAAACAGAAAGAGCCATGGCGACGTGCCGAGCCTACTGTCGGCCCAATAGCCCAGCAAGACAAAAAAAGCAAAACTTGCCGCAATCTGCAACCCAAGGCCCATATAATCTGAAAGCGCACGGGTAGAGCGTCCTAAATCATCCAGAAACCTCTCTTCATCAGGTTTTTTCATCATCACAAGCCCTTGTTTACATTCTGAGAGCATCTTCTGCCAGAAAACAGAGATTTCAAAGATACACGCGACGAGCACCGCCAACGCCCTCAAGATAAGACTCTTCCTGAAATAATAAATCCTTTGCGGGTAATTCTCCGCTCCAATAAGAGGCCCCTTGAAAAAAAGTACTATGTTTGCGGGATAACGATTTTCAACAATAATGATGCCCGAAAGTGCCTAAAAAAAATTTGATATCCGCGAGAGCAGCAACTGAAAAAGCTCCATCACACTTGAAAGAAAAATATATTGTGCCTGATTGCTTCCTCCCTTACCGTGAGCTCATCGCACTGCAAAGTACCAGAAACGGGGGCCGAAGCGAGGGAGCTTTTTCTTCGTTGAACCTCGGAAGCAATACCGGAGATATAAAAGAACACGTCGAAGAGAACGTTCAGAGCCTCTGCGCCGACGTTGGCATAAACCCCGAACGGCTGGTCACCTCCCGGCAAGTACACGGCACAGAGATACTTTTTGCCGAAAATCCGGGCAATTACGACGGTTATGACGCACTTATCACAGACAGAAAAAATCTCTTCCTCTGCATCTTTACCGCAGACTGCTATCCTGTACTCATTTATGACCCATCTCATCACGCTTCAGGAGCAGTTCATGCCGGATGGAAAGGGAGTGCCGGAGCCATTGTAATGAAAACCATTGAAGCCATGAGAGAGCGCTTTAACACTCTCCCGGAAGAGTGCCTTGCATGGATAGGAACAGGGATTTCGTTCGAGGCCTACGAAGTTGGTCAAGAGGTTGCTCTTGAGTTTCCTGCCGGGAGCTGCAAGTGCTCCCCCGACAGGCATAACGAACAAAAATATCTGCTTGATCTTGCCTTGGTCAACTATCGCCAACTGCTTGCATCAGGAGTGCCTCCTGCCAATATCGAACGCTCACCCTTCTGCTCGCTTCGCGACAGCAATCTATTTTTTTCCTACCGGCGCGATCAGGGCGAAACCGGACGCATGGTCAGCCTGATCGGCGTCACCAGCACGGAATCTCCCTGACCGCCCTTTTTACGAACAGCTTCTTCCGTAGCAACCATAGAGTTCATGGGCCTGACGGCAGATATCCTCACTAAAATCAGGATGAGCAATGGTTGCAAGCGCCTCAGCTCTCTGGCGGAGATTTTTGCCATGAAGATTTACAATCCCGAACTCGGTAACGACATACTGCACATGAGCTCTGGTGGTGACCACACCAGCCCCCGGTTTAAGCTGCGGAACAATGCGCGACAAACCACTTTTCGTGGTTGAGGGCAAGGCAATAATCGGCTTCCCCCCTTCAGAAAGGGCGGCTCCCCGGATAAAATCCATCTGTCCACCAACACCAGAATAATATTTCTGCCCGATCGAATCAGCGCAGACCTGTCCAGACATGTCGATTTCAAGAGCGCTGTTAATTGCCGTCACCCGTGGATTTCTGCGGATCTCCCGAGTATCATTAACATAATCAGAGGGAAGCATTTCGACCAGCGGATTATCATCAACAAAATCATAGAGCCGTCGAGTGCCAACAAGAAAGCTTGCTACCATGATCTCCTTATGGCTTCGCTTTTTACGGCCGTTAATCACACCCTTTTCAACAAGTTCAATCACTCCATCCGAAAACATCTCTGAATGAATGCCAAGATCGCGGTGACCGGAAAGTGCGGCAAGAGTGGCATCGGGAATTGCACCAATTCCCAACTGCAGCGTCGCGCCGTCCTCAACAATAGAGGCAACATGGCGACCAATACGGATCTCGATATCGCTCAAGATGTGACGAGGAGTTTCAGGAATAGGATCATCCACATCAACCATCGCATGAATCTTGCTTACGTGAAGCATTCCCTCTCCATGCGTACGGGGCATGTTGTGGTTCACCTGGGCAATAACCAGTTTTGCTGAATGCACGGCAGCAAGAGTCGCATCAACCGAAACCCCGAGTGAGCAATAACCATGCCGGTCAGGAGGAGAAACATGCACCAGCGCCACATCAAGCGGAAGTACCCTGTTATAAAAAAGAGAGGGAACATCACTGAGAAAAACCGGAATGGCATCCCCGTCACCATTCTGCACCGACTTACGGACATTTTTGCCCACAAACAGGGCATTCAACCGAAAACTTTCACGATATTCAGGCTTTGCGTAAGGGGCATCACCCTCAGTGTGAAGGCTGACAATTTCCACATTTCTCAGCTCTTCTGACCGCTCAACCATTGCCTCAATCAATCTCTGCGGTGTTGCTGCCGCAGTGTGCAAGAAAACCCTGTCACCCGACTTAATGCTGGCTACCGCATCCGCTGCGGAAAGCGTACTATAATTCATTAAACCCTTTTTTTATTTGTTAGAAATGCACGATCAGATTCCATTGTTTTTCCGACGAAGATATGCTGGAGTATCTGACAAGCCTTTCTGGATTTTATCTTCATGCTCTCCTCTGCCACCCGCAAGTGGCGAAGTATAATCGGCATCGTGCCCGGTATTTTTTCGGCCCTCAACCTCCTGAGGGTCATTAATTGACAACTGCCTTCTGATATAAGCAGGAATGCGCAAGTCCTCCTCCTTGCGTTCGGCATACAGAGAGGCGCCCGGTCGATTGGATACAGGTGCCTGTCCAACCCTGATACCCGGGACAGGTGGGACAAACGGTCTGACTGCAGGCTCTGTATCATCATCCTGCGTCTTTCGCCTGAAACCGGTGACAATAACGGTAACCCTTATTTCACCTGATACCTGCGGCTCGTCCACATAGCCATTGATAATTTTGGCATCACTGCCAACCTGCTCTTCGATATAGTTCATAGCATCCGACATGTCCCGCATGGTGACCTCGCCGGTAATATTGACCAGTACCCCTTTGGCACCCTTTACCGATACACCCTCAAGAAGAGGACTGTTGAGTGCATCAGATGAGGCTTTCAATGCCCGACGATCGCCTGCAGCGGCAGCGGAACCCATAACCGCATCACCAGCCCCGGCCATGATGCTACGAACATCGGCAAAATCAACATTGACATGGCCGTGACGGGTAATAATATCAGCAATACCTTTCGCCGCCCTGTAGAGGACATCGTTTGCCATATTAAACGCTTCAGTGGCACTTACTCCCTCTTCAGCGATGCTGAGAATCTTTTCATTTTCGACAAGAATAAGTGTGTCGATATATTTTCGTAATTCTATGATGCCGCCATCAGCAATATTAGCCTTGACCTGCCCTTCAAAGTTAAACGGCCTTGTCACAACTCCAATCGTGAGTATACCCATATTCCGCGCAATCGAGGCAATCACCGGAGCGGCACCGGTACCAGTCCCTTTGCCCATGCCCGCAGCAATGAAAACAAGATCAGCCCCCCGAAGCTGGGCCGCAATAATTTCACGATCATCCTCTGCTGCCTGACGACCTTTGGCGGGATCAGCTCCGGCACCCAGCCCATTCGTTGCTTTTTTGCCAATTTGCACCCGCAGCGGAGCTTTCGAATTCAAAAGCGCCTGACGATCGGTATTGAACACAATGTACTCAACACCACTAATTTTCCGGTCAATCATGTTATTTACCGCATTGCCGCCGCAACCGCCGACACCGACAATCCTTATAGTAACCCCTTTGCCCTGTTCACTGTCGAACAGGCCCGGATCAAGCTCAAATGCCATTTTTTTCAGTTCTCCGCTTTAATAGGCTCTTATTTGCACTCTCATCATAGATTGTCCCAGAAATTTCTTAATCCGGTCCACAATTTCTTCCCGGCAGGAGCAGGCTCCTGTACGGAGAGATCTTCCCTGACTGGAGGTACATCAATCGGGGGTAACTCTGGTCCCGAAGCAAAGTTGTGATCGACAGAAAGATTGTTCTGAAATGCATGCGCAACGAGACCCATCACCGTTGCGTACATAGGATTATTGACGGAACCCTTGATCCCGCCGGAGACCCCTTCTGGGTAGCCGATACGAATATCAAGGCCAAAAACATCATGAGCAAGCTCTTCAGTACCCGGCAAAAGCGCACCTCCACCTGTTATAATAGCTCCTGCATTGAGATATTCATAATAGCCCGACCGATGAACCGAGTCACGCACAAGCTCCAGAATCTCCATCATCCTCGCTTCAATGATCATCGTCAGCGAACTCTTGGGTACAGATTTTTGCGCACGACCCTCGATTCCCTCAATAAGGAGTTCTTCATCTTCACCGCTCAGCTTGCTGTATGCACATCCATGCTTTATTTTCAGCTCTTCAGCGACCTCATAAAGAGCCCTCACCCCGTGAGCAATATCGTGGGTAACGTCATTGGCCGCAACTTTGATAACCTCTGAATGGCGGATTGCTCCATCAATGTAGATGGCCACCTCAGTAGTGCCTCCACCAATATCAATGACAACCACGCCGCTTTTCTTCTCACGCTCTTTCATGACAGAAATCCCCGATGCCACAGGCTCAAACGTAACCGCACTGATATCAAGTCCCGCCTTCTCAACACATTGCTTGATATTGCGTATTTTTGTTCTCAAACCAACCACAATATAGGCACTGCCCCTCATCGTCGTCCCGGCCATACCGATCGGATCAAGAAGGCCGTCCTGGTCGTCAACAATAAATTCCTGCGGAATAACATGGATAATTTCATGATCAATATCCAGATACCGGATATTGGTCTTGGCCTTTTCCAGAAAACGCTTCACATCAGAATCATTGACAATTCCTGTCTGATTGATACTTATTTCTGAATTACTGTGTATACAATGGACATGCGCCCCGGAAATACCGACGTTGACACCGTGAATACGAATGGATGACTCGCGCTCGGCATCGGCCACGGCCGCTCTGATAGCTGTCACCGTCTTGTTGATATTGACCACCGTTGCCCGTTGAAGACCATCAGAATTCGACCGTCCTTTTCCAAGGACATTGAGCTTTCCTATTTCATCTTTTTCAGCAACAACAACACAGACCTTGGTTGTGCCTATATCAAGACCTACCGCAATATTGCTTTTCAGCATTGTTCTATTCTATGCATAATTATCACAGGGAAACATTCTGCAGCACCACCGAAGAGAGAGAATCCCTGGTAAAAATCCTCTCCTTGAACCTCAGGTCCACAGTTTCGTAAGCATCAAACCCTTTTTTGGAAACCACCTTTTGCCAGAATATCTCGAATTTTTTCAACTTTTCCTTATAATTCCCATCGTTGCCGACAATAAAACGGGCCGGGCTCTGGGCAGTAAGACACCATGCCATATTATTGCCAGCAAGATGAAGTTCTCCGATAAGCAGCCTTGCATACTCTGTCTGTGAAAGCACTTCAAGAAACTCCCTGATCAATGCAACATCACGTCGATCAAGTTGCCGCAAACCATTTTCAGCAATGCTTAATCGGGTTATTCCGGAAATTTTCAATAAAGGCACGCCACGGCGTGCCCCTGCATTATGCTTTTCAGGTAAAAGAAACCCCTCACCATCAAGAGCCATATTTTGACCATCAAAAACCGTTACAGCAACAGGTTCCCGCTCAAAAACCTTTACACGGACAATTCCATTCAGCTCCTTGCCAATCTCGGCATACCGGAGATAAGGAACCGTCATAATCCTCTTTTTCAACTCTTCGGTATCAAGATTCTGTAAATTTCTGCCCTTAAAAACATTTATGCGTGAGAGAATCTCCCCGTCAGAAATAATTGATGCTCCATCAACAATAAAACCCCTGACAACCACCCCCTTTTTCCACTGTGAGGCAAAGGATGCCAACGCAACAAGAACAGCAAGAACCATCAGAAAAGTAACTGCCCGGGCAACCCAACTGCCTCCGGAAGCGAACTCGGAGCCTCCCTTGCCCTCCTCCTCTCCCGGAACGCCCTGAATGGAGGAATCCAATACTTTTTTAAATCCGTTCATGACGCAACCAAGCCAGATAAAGGGGTACTTTCGCACTGAGCTGGATCCTCAGCTCTGCTGGCGGCAGCAACTCTTGAAGCAAGATGAGTAATATCGCCAGCCCCCATGAACAGAAGCATGGTGCCGTTGACTGACAACTCCATAACCGATGAAAAAAGAGTTTCAATATCGGCAATAAATTCAACATTTTTTCCACCGGCCTTCCGTACCGCTGCGGCCACAAGTTCCCCATCAACGCCCGGGTAATCCACCGACCTTTCCCTGGCGGGATACACATCGGCAACATACACAATATCCGCCCTCGAAAGTGCCCAGCCATATTCACTGGCAAACTCTTTTGTCCTGGAAAAAAGGTGTGGCTGAAAAATTGCAACGACCCTCTCTTCATGCCATCCGCTTTTGGCCGCCATGACGGTTGCCTTTACTTCTGATGGATGATGGGCATAATCGTCAACAATCATAAGCCCGTGACCATTATCATATTTTAGCTGAAACCGTCTCCTCATGCCGCTGTAACGGCCAAGCCCGGCAATCAGCCTCTCAGGCATGATTCCCAGCTCAAGACCTGTTGAAAAAGCTGCGAGAGCATTGAGCACATTGTGACGTCCCGGCACATTGATACAAACATTCCGATACTCATTACCATAAGCCTGAATAGAAAATGTGGTACGCTGTTTTTCAGAGACAATGTCAGACGCCATGACATCGGCTGGCTCTTCAATGCCAAACGTGGTATAAAGACGGTTCATCAACGGGATGATCTTTCTGATTTCCGGCCAATCCACACAACAAATCACTCTCCCGTAAAAAGGCACTTTGTTGGCAAAAGCAACAAAAGCCTGTTTCAGCTCGTCAAGCGTACCATAGGTGTCCATGTGCTCAGACTCAAGGCTGTTGACAACGGCGATGGTAGGAGTAAGTTTTAAAAAAGCACGATCGTACTCGTCGGCCTCAATAACCATGAATTTCCCCTCACCAACCACGGTGCTCCCTTTCAAATAGTCTGATATTCCGCCAATCATCACCGTCGGCGACTCACCCGACTCAATCAGCATCGTGGCAATCATGGCCGTTGTCGTAGTTTTTCCATGCGTACCCGAAATACATACTCCATACTTGTAGCGCATAAGCTCGCCCAGCATCTCATCCCGCTTGATAACAGGAATGCCAGCTTTCACAGCAGCAACGACCTCCACATTCTCTTCCGGCCTGATCGCCGAGGAGTAGACAACAACATCGCACGATGCAACCTGCTCTGCGAGGTGCCCCTGGTAAATTACAGCCCCATGTGCGGCCAGCTTTTCGGTCACTTCACCGGAGGAAAGATCCGAGCCCGTGACCCGAAATCCCGACTTCAGAAGCAGTTCCGCTATGGCACTCATCCCCGCGCCACCCACTCCAACAATATGGACGCTTTTTGTATTCCCCAGTTCCATAGGTATTTGAATCCTCTCTCTTAAAGTTTTTTTGCAAGGTTAACAATCCGCAGGGCAAGCTGACGGGCTGCATCAGGATATGCCAGTTTCCGCGAAGCGGCCCCCATCTCTTTCAGCTTTCCTGTATCATGCAGCAATTGAAGAATATTATCTATTGAGTCCCGCATGTCGAGACAATCATCCTCGACCTGCAGGGCAGCCCCAGCGGCAACCAGCGCCCGTGCATTGTGACGCTGATGGTCACCGGTCGCGAAAGGATAAGGAACAAGAATCGAAGGTTTTCCAAGATTGGTCAACTCGGCGATGGATGAGGCACCTGCACGACATACCACAAGATCAGCAGCACCGTAGGCGGCCCCCATCTCTTCAATATAAGGAGAAATCCAGAGATAAGGAGAGGGCTTAACCTGACTTTTGATGCGATCAAAGTCGAGTGCGCCAGTCTGCCATATAAGATTTGCTGAGGCCGTAATGTCTTCAAGCCAATGAAGCACCGCATTGTTTATTGAACGTGCACCACGGCTCCCGCCAAAAACAAGAAGGGTTGGACGCTCTTCATGCAAGGAAAAGTGCTCCCTCGCTGCGGCAGTGTGCTGCAACTCAAACGAGCGCGACGGATTGCCGGTAACAAAAATCTGCTCTTTTTTAACAAGAAAACGACGAGCCTCTTCAAAGGAGAGATGCACTTCAGTGGCCAACGCGGCAAGCAGTTTTGTTGTTACACCAGGAAAAGCATTTTGCTCCTGGACAAGCGTTTTTTTTTGCATAAGTTGAGCCGCAAGCAGCAATGGAGCACTGACAAATCCACCGGTACCAACCACAACGTCAGGCTTTTCCCGGGCAATCAAGGCAACTGCACCTCCAAGAGCCGAAACAAAATCAACAACAACGCCAACATTGGAAAGAAGAGCTGCAAACGACCGTCCCCTTTTAAGTCCTCTGACCGGAACAAGATGTAATCGGTACCCGAGCCTTGGCACTTCAGTTGCCTCAATGCCACTTGTAGTCCCTGCAAAAGAGATCGCGGCATCCGGCACCAGTTTTCTGACCTCTCCGGCCATGGCTACTGCTGGATACAAATGGCCACCGGTTCCGCCACCGGCAAAAAGCACCTTCATACTCTCCTCCTTTCAGCAACATCCGACAGCATACCATTTTCAAGCCCAGGCCTCTTGTAACGTGCTATACTCATGAGAATCCCTACCCCGAGGGAGTTAAAAAGAAGCGCTGTACCACCATAGCTGATAAAAGGAAGCGCGACACCGGTCGTCGGAAGCAGGTGACAGGCAACAGCAATATTGACAAAAGCAAAAAGAGAGATCGCCATTGTAATTCCTGTAGCAACATATTTCCCAAAATTATCGGGTGCATGTTTGGCAATAAGAAGACCACAGACTAAAAATCCTGCAAAAAGTGCAATAACAGCAAGAGCCCCGACAAACCCATACTCCTCGCCGATGATCACAAAGACAAAATCATTGTAGGAGAGTGGCAAATAGAGCTCCCGCTGCTTGCTTTGCCCGATTCCAAGACCAAAAGGCCCCCCGTTCCCCAAACCAATCAACGCCTGCGTAACCTGATAGGTTGCACCTTTTGCATTTCCACTCGTAAACGAAAGCAACCGGGCAAGACGGTACGGTGCCGCAATGGCAAAAACCCCTGCCAAAGGGATGAGCAAGAGTACAGTCGCCGCAAGATGACGAATACTGACACCCCCTATAAACATCAGTGTAAAACCTGTTACGGCAATAAGCGAAGCCGTACTGAAATTCGGTTCGATAGCCACAAGAGAGACGACAACCATCAACAGGAGAAGCATGGGATAATAGGAGTTATGAAGATCCTTGATATATCCCTGTTTTTCAGTGATGAGCCTTGAAAAATGAAAAATAACCGCATATTTGGCAAAATCAGAGACCTGGAATTTGAGCGGTCCAAAGCCTATCCAGCGGGCAGCTCCCGAAATGAGCCCTACAACTTTCATGGCAAAAAGAAGAATCAGAAGCAGGATACTGGCAAAAAGAATAATTTTGCTACTCTTCCAGAATACATGATAGTCAAGCTGGGCAACAACAATCACCGTGCCTATTCCGAGCAAAGAAAAAATAATCTGGCGCCACAAAAAATACTCTGAGCTTGAATACTTCGTAACCGCCCATCCCGCTCCACTGCTGTAGACAACAACAATCCCTACGCTCATAAGAAGAGCAACAATAAGCAGCAGAAGCTTTCCAACAATTCCCTCCTTGCCTGAAGGCGGAGAAAATTCGTCCAGAGCGGAAACCCCTGCCGGGTCTAAAGTATAATCGCTCTTCACCATTGAGGTAACTGATGCACGCATTGTTTAAACTTCATACCACGCTCCTCAAAATTGTTAAACATGTCGAAGCTTGCACACCCTGGCGAAAAAAGCACCGTCTGGCCAGGACTGACAGCGTGATGTGCCATTAAGACAGCATCTTCCAACGACGCCACCGCTTCAACGGGCACAACACCCTTAAAAGCTGAAACAATTTTTTTCTGCGACTCACCAAGAGCGATGAGCAAAGATATTTTTTTACGAACGATTTCTGAAATAGACGCGTAATCGTTCCCCTTGTCACGCCCCCCGGCAAGAAGTACCGCCGTGCCAGGAAGCGCCTCGAGCGCAGTACGCATGGCGTTGATATTTGTCGCTTTTGAATCATTGACCCAGTCCACACCATTAATGGTCGCAACATATTCCTGTCGGTGCTCAACGCCCCGGAACTCCCTGAGTACCCGACGAACCACTTCACTATCAATACCCAGCGCCCTCGCAACAGCAACAACAGCAAGCACATTAGAGATGTTATGGCGACCACGAAAACTGTTTTTTAAAAAATCTGATATCGCCACAACAGGCTCATTCCCATCAAGTGTGCGAACAACAACAGTATCACCCTCAAGACCGACAACAGGAGAATCACACCGGGTTCCAGCAAAAGAATCCATACCAAACGGTATCAGTTTGAACGAAAACCGCTCCGCACCATTACAAAAATGCTCCCGGAGCATTGGATCATCCTCATTGTAGACCAGCGTATTTTCACTGCCCTGATTGGCATAAATCCTGAACTTCGCCGCAGCATAGCGGGTAAGCTTTCCACCATAACGATCAAGGTGGTCCGGTGTAATATTTGTAATAACAGCAACATCAGGCCGAAACGTTGGAGAGCGCTCCAACTGATAACTGCTCAACTCGACAACGGCAACATCTCCAACATGCATATCCAGAACCATCGCAGAAAAGGGCACTCCTATATTGCCGACACTGAATGCCCGGTATCCCCGCTGAATGCCATCCTCCTCGCAGAGGCGATGCACAAGTGTGGATGTAGTAGTTTTTCCATCCGTACCAGTAACTCCGACAATTTTTGCCTTGCAAAAACGACTTGCAATCTCTATTTCGCTATACATCGGAATTCCCCTTGCCTCCATTGTGACAACAACCTCGGCAGAAGGCGGAATGCCCGGGCTCAGGACACAAAAATCGGCATCGTAGACCCGCTCCGAATGGCCGTCCTGCTCCATGGAAAGCGGCATCTCTTTGAGCCGCTGCCAATCTTCCGCTCTGACAGGACCAAACTCACTGACCAGCACCTTCGCACCTTTACGACAAAGAAGTTCCGCTGCTGCCATTCCGCTTTTCCCTGCACCAATGACCGATACTTTTTTACCCGTTAGATCCATGTGTGTATCTCGCTCTTATCTGAGTTTTAAAGTCATAAGACTGGCAAGAAAAAAAAGAATGGTCAAAATCCAGAACCTGATCACAATCTTTTGTTCAGCCCACCCTTTCAACTGAAAATGGTGATGAAGAGGTGCCATCAAAAAAATCCTCTGACCCTGACCAAATCTCATTTTCGTATACTTAAAATAGAGTACCTGAAGAGAGACCGAGAGAGTTTCAAGAAAAAATATACCCGCCATCAGAGGTAGAAGCAGTTCCTGCTTGATCAAAAGCGCTATAACAGCAATGGCACTGCCGAGAGCAAGGGATCCGGTATCGCCCATGATAATCTCGGCTGGATTGGAATTAAACCACAAAAATCCCACACAAGCCATAACAATCGCCGTGCTGACCACAGCAATCTCTCCTCCTCCGGGGATAAAAGGAATATTGAGGTATACCGCATAAAGAGCATTTCCTGCCAAATAAGAAAAGCCCCCGAGACCCATAACCACAATGGCTGAACTTCCTGCTGCAAGACCATCAAGTCCGTCGGTCAGATTGACCGCATTCGAGACCGCAGTGATAATAAAGATGACAATTGGAATATAGAAATAACCATAATCAATTGTCAGATGCTTGAAAAAGGGAACCGTTGTCGTTGATAGAAGCACTGAAAACACCGGGTCAAACCAGGTATAGAGGCCAATCACCAGACCGAGAGAGAACTGCCCGATAAGCTTGTAGCGTGCCGAAAGCCCCCCCTTGATTTTCAGGACCACCTTGCGGTAATCATCAATGAAACCAATGATTCCCATCCAGAAAATGGCCAGCATGATCAGCCAGACATGCGGATCATTGAATTTTGACCAGAGCAGCACAGAGAACTCGATAGAAAAAATAATCAGCACACCTCCCATGGTGGGCAGCGCTTTTTTCTTTTTATGCTCCGGAGGCGCCTCCTCCTTGATAGGTTCGATGAACCTGGTTTTCAGATAAGCGATAAATCCCGGACCGGCAAAGAGAACAATTAGCAATGCTGTAATGCCCGCAGCACTTGCCCTGAAGGTGAGATACTCAATAACATGAAGCCCCGGAGGATCAAACAAAGTATCGATGTATTTCAACAGATAATAAAGCATACCGTATTTTTACCTGGTTATGGTTTTTGCGTTGATGAGCGCCTCGACAACCTGCTCAAGCTTCATTCCTCTTGACCCTTTGAAAAGCAGAATATCACCCTCCTGCAACACGGTCAGCAATGCTGCAAGAAGTTGTTCCCTGCTCTCGAAATGGCCCATAAAAAGCCTGGGAGCCTCACGGCCAAAAATCCGTGCACTCGCCCCAAAGGTAAAGAGCAGATCAACCGAACTCTGCTGAATATAATGGCCAATTGCTTCATGTTCAACATCTCCCGCCACTCCAAGTTCAAGCATGTCGCCCAGAACGGCAACCCTTTTACCTGTGCAGGGAATATCACAAAGCGCATCAATCGCCCGGCGCATTGAGTCAGAATTGGCATTGTAGGTATCAGTGAGGATACGCAAACCACTGAAATCGACAACTTCAAGCCGTTTCCAGCCCGGAGCAGGAACCAGACGCTCCAGCCCCTCACGGATCTGGCTGAGCGAAAGACCGAAATGGAGACCGACTGCGGCCGCAGCAATGGCATTGAGCACATTGTGCTTTCCGGTAAAGTTGAGAGTGACGGTTTCACTCCCCGCATTTGAACATAAAAGAAAAGAGAGCAAGCCTGCCTTGTTGACCAAAATCTCCCTGGCCCAGCAACTCTCTGCTGAATGTTTTGCAACGCCAAAACCGACATGTCCCGCGAGCCCTTTTCCTGCCGCACTAAGCCGAGGATCATCGTTATTAACAAAGGCGATACCCCCGTGCTGAGAAAGATAATCGAAAAGCTGTGTTTCAGCCGCAGCAACCCCGTCAAGATTGAGCAGAAACTCCAGATGCTCATGACCAATATTGGTAAGAAGACCGTGGGTCGGCCTGACCATGCTTGCAAGCAAAGCCATTTCGCCCGGATGATTGATACCCATCTCGACAACAGCAATATCGGTATCATGACGCAGTTGCAGCAAGGTCAGTGGAACCCCAAGATGGTTGTTCCTGTTCCCCTGACTCATCTGAACCTTGAAACCGCTTCCAAGAACCGATGCAACCATCTCCTTCGTTGTGGTCTTTCCATTGCTGCCACCGATGGCCACAACCGGAATGGTAAATTTGTTCCTGTACAGCATGGAAAGCTGCTGAAGCCCAGCAACAGGATCGTCCGTAACAATCAACCCCTTGCCCGGCGGCGGTTCAACTGAGCCCTGCGACTCATACCAGTGACGGCTGACCATTGCCCAGGATGCACCTTTTTCAAAAACAGTATCAATAAAAGAGTGCCCATCAGCATTCTCACCTTTCAGTGCAATAAAAATCTCCCCCCCCGTCACCTCTCTTGAATCAATAACCACGACGGGTGAGGGAATCTCCCGGAGAAGAAGGGAGGGCTCGCCATGGCGCGCCGCCGCTACAACAACCTCTCCAACATTCAAAAAATCATCAATGGTCAACACGCCTTGTACCTTTACTTGCACACACTCTCCTTCTCCGGATATCCGGATACGTTTTCCTGCATATATTTTTTTATAAGATCCTGATCCGAAAAAAAATGTTTCTCTCCTGCAATCTCCTGATACTTCTCATGCCCTTTTCCCGCCACAAGAAGAACATCGCCCTTTTTGAGAATCTGAACAGCCCTCCTGATGGCCTCCGCCCGGTCGCTGATCCGCATATAATGATCACCAGTAATGCCTCGCTCAATCTCATCAAGAATCCACTCCGGCTCTTCATTTCGAGGATTGTCGGAGGTAATGATAACCTCATCGGCCATTTCGGAAGCAATGCGTCCCATTTCAGGTCGTTTTGTGCGATCCCTGTTGCCGCCGCACCCAAAAACCACAACAAGACGCGAACCGTCAGGCTTGAGAACGCTCAAAGCTTCAAGCGCCTTGAAAAGCGCATCCGGAGTATGAGCATAATCAACAAAAGCACACCATCCCTCATGGCTCTCACCTACCCGTTCCATACGCCCCTCAACCGTCAAGACCTCTGAAAGAGAACGGCAAATCTCTTCAGGAGCGAGCCCCATTCCAGTACCGATAGCCGCAGCTTCAAGTACATTCATGACGTTGAAGCGCCCTGGAAGCCCAACCTGCATCGTCAGTTGCGCATCAGGAAAATGGAGAACTACACTGCTTGATGCCAACGTGCTCTCAAGAATCTCAGCCTCAAAACGCAGCCCGCATGGAAAGAGGGGTTGGGCACCTTTCTGCAACGAACAACAGTATATTTTATCCTGCGCGACACGACCAGCCATCTGCGAGGCATAGCTATCATCACTATTGAATACCGCAAACCCTTCCGGAGAAAGCTGATCAAAGAGTTGCAGCTTTGCAGAAGCGTACTCCTGCATGGAGTGATGAAAATCAAGATGCTCCGGCGTCAGGTTGGTAAAGAGTGCCGCATGAAAGCGGAGACCAAACACCCTCTGAAGCACAAGAGCGTGAGAAGAGACCTCCATGACGACCGCCCGGCATCCCGCATGCACCATCTTGCTGAAGAGGGCATGCAGACCATGAGCCTCCGGTGTGGTACGCTCAAGCGCAATATCAACATCTCCAATCCGGCAAAGATGGGTGCCAATATACCCGGCAGAAATCCCGCAAGCATTGAGCATGGCCGTAATCAACCTTGCTGTTGTTGTTTTGCCGTTGGTACCGGTAACCCCGATAATCAGCAATCGATCAGAAGCTTTTCCATAAAAAATTCTGGCCGCTTCAGCGAGTGCCTTTCGCGCATCAGAAACCTTGATATAGCAGCATGAAGACACGATATCCGGCGGAAATTCCTCACAGATAACCGCTGCAGCTCCTCGCTTTATAGCACTGTTTATAAAGCGGGAACCGTCGTCACAATAGCCTTTTATCGCAACAAAAAGTGAGCAGGGAAGAACCTCTCGCGAATCACAGGTAACCATACCAATCATTTCGCCAGCAGGGGGATTTCCCGCAAGCGCCAAAAAAGCAACTCCCTTGAGCAACTCCTCCAGTTGCACTCCCTCGCTACACTCTCCTGATACCATCATGGCGATTTTTTATTGATGTTCCTTGAAGCAAGCACCACTTTTATCACCCTCTTTTTTGCGACCCTGCTGCCGGGCGCAACGCTCTGGCTAACAACCACCCACTCCAAATCTCCAGAATAATCCATCTCCAGATTGAGCCATTGCAACATCCGCTGCGCATCTCGCCCACTAAGCCCACGAAGATCAGGCAGCACGACCGTCACAATAGCATCAATAAGTGACTTCTCTGGAGAGCGGATGGAAAGGTTGTTCTGTATCTCCGCCGAGCAGGCGATGATTCTTGATGCAATGCCGGAAAAAACCGGAGCCGCAACCGTCGCCGCATAATAGGCCGTCTTGGGATTTTCCACAATCACAATAATCGCATAACGGGGGCTCTCTACCGGAAAATAGCCTACAAATGAAGAGACATAGACCGGGTTAGCATAAGAACCTCCAGCAGCACGCCTCGCTGTTCCCGTCTTGCCAGCAACGGTCACGCCCGGCACCGCTGCATTTTTTGCCGTTCCACTGTCAACAACAGCCTTGAAATACTCCTTCCCGAGATATCTTGCCGTTTCGGGCGAAACAACCCTCCTGACTTTTTCAGGAGAGTTCTCCCGAACAACCTTGCCGTCAGCATCAATAACCCTCTTTATGATATAGGGCTTCATTAAATCACCATCATTGGCAATAGCCGCATAAGACTGCAAAATCTGCAACGGAGTTGCCATGACCTGATAGCCATATCCCATCCAGGGAAGCGTGGTGCGGTCCCAGTGAGCAAGCGCACGAACAATTCCTGGAGCCTCACCAACCAGTCCGACACCAGTCCTCTTTCCAAAACCAAAATTCCTTGTATAGGCATTGAACTTTTCCCGGCCAACTTCCATGGCCGTCTTGGCTGCTACAATATTGCTTGAAAACATGATTGCCTCGCGAAAGGTTATGGTCCCATAAGGCTCATGGTCTCTTATCTTGAGATTGTAAATAGGCAAAACCCCATGATTGGCAAACACCTTGTCTTCAGCTTTTCTGTTCAACACTTCCGTTGCCGCAGCGGCCATAACCAGCTTGAACGTTGACCCCGGTTCGTACATCTCTGTCACCGCACGGTTTCGCGAATTTGTTTGATTCCAGGAACTTCTCCGATTCAGATCAAACGCAGGGTTGTTGGCCATGGCAAGAATCTCACCTGTACGAACATCCATGACAATACTTGCCGCCGCATCGGCATTAAAAGTCGTAACCGCCTTTGCAAGTTCATCTTCAACAATACTTTGAATATTTCCGTCGATGGTCAACTGTACCGTGTTGCCTTTTATTGCATCCTGTTGCTCGGCATCGGGCGCCGGATAACGACTTCCCGTGGCAGAGCGCTGAAATATTCTTGAACCATCACGCCCTCTCAACTCTTTGTCAAGCTGCAATTCGAGGCCACTGCTTCCCCCGCTTTCGCTCGTTGCGCTCCCAACAGATCCTATCACCTGGGCAGCAACATTCAGGTAATAGCGCTGCTGCTGACGGTCATACCATACACCAGGAATTTTTTTCTGCATAAGCTGCATAAGCGGCAGCGCTTTTGCGACAGATATTTTGCGACCAAGCACCGCCACGCCTTTGCGACGCCGCAGTTCTTGAAGACAAACCGACCTGTCAATCCCTAAATATCTGGAAAAAAGGGTCGCAACAACCCCTGAATTATCGTATGTCTTCTGTTTGTTACTCTTCCTGAACTTTACCGGCATACCATTTTTATCGAACAATGGAGTATTGCGGACAATCAATGGATTGGCATAAAAAGAGATAGATTCAATACTTTCGGCGAGCATACGCGACTGGCGATCAAGAATGGCACCCCGCTGGGCACGTTCAGTGACAAGCCGCTCATACTGTTTGGCTGCGTCTTCCTGGTACTTTTTTGCATTAATCACTTGAATATTGAGCAACATGCCAATAATTGCAAAAATAAAAACAGAAAACGCGGCAACCACAATGCCAAGCCGCTTGCCAAACTCCCGATCGTCTGGTCTCCCACTCTGCTGCTGGTCATTCATGGCTCAAGTTCAACCGGCGGAATGCTGGAGGAAACGAGCCCAAGTGCTGAGGCATCCTGAGCAATATTACGGATACTATGCAATTCATCCATTTTGAGTTCCTGTGACGTTATAACACTGGAGGTCATCTGTATCGACTCCCGAAGCTTTTCATTCTGCAAGGCAAGATTGTTGATGGCAAGATTGTTATTTGTCTGGAACAGAATAATCCCCACTCCGGCCAGGATGTACAAAAAAGAGCTCGGGCGTAACAACGAACCGACATCAAACTCAAGCGTATTGCTGACCAGCTCCCTGAGCCCTGAATTCTGACGCTCCTTGACCTCGTTAAAGTGTCCGGCAGCATAGGGCTCACCAACACTTTTTTCCAAAAAGCCCTTAAAACTCCGTAAAAGTTTATACAAAAACCGGCTCACTGCATTACCGACATCCACTGCAACCTCCCTGGCAAATTTTTTCAATAACCCTCAGCTTTGCACTTCTTGCTCTTGAATTTACCGCTATCTCTTGCGGAGTTGCCATCAGAGGCTTCCGGGTAACAGAGAGCACCGAGCCCCATGCAAGCGGCTCCCGCAAACCAACCCCTTTGGGGCCCCAGTCACTCCGCGCTTTTTCAGCAAAAACCCTTTTCACAATTCTGTCCTCAAGAGAGTGATAAGTGATGACCGCCATCCTTCCATGCTCATCAAGGCAATCAATGCCATCATAAAGCGCCCGGCGAAGAACATCAAGTTCAGCGTTCACCTCAATTCTCAATGCCTGAAAAACTCTCGAAAGCGTCTTGATCACCCTCTCTCCGCCATGCGCATTACCACGAATAATATCAGCCAGCTCCTTCGTGCTGCCAACCAATCCATTTTTCTGGCGATATGCTACAATTGCCCTCGCAATGCTGCGACTTCTTGGCTCTTCTCCATAGATGTAAAAAAGCTTCGCCAGTTCCCGCTCTTCATAGGTATTGACAATGTCAGAAGCCGTGACGGCAGCACAGCTATCCATCCTCATATCAAGCGGACCCTCCCTCATATAACTGAAACCCCGATCCGCCGTATCGATCTGAAACGATGAAACCCCGAGATCAAGCAAAATTCCGGCAACTTTCGGTTCCAGCCCTTTTTCACTCGACACCCTTGCAACGATGCGCCCAATATCAGCAAAATTTCCCTTGACCAGAACGGCCCGGGTTTCGTAACCCTTAAGCTTTGCGGTCGCCTCCCTCAATGCTGCGTCATCTTGATCAATACCGATCAGTAGCGATCCGTCAAAAAAACCAGCATCAACAAGCGCACGCAGCATCGCCAAAGAATGGCCACCGCCTCCAAGGGTCCCGTCGACATAAATACCTGGTTTTCTGACCAGAAATGCAAGAATCTCAGTGGCAAGCACCGGATCGTGAAATGTATCTCGCGTTAAAGCCATCAAAAGTACCTTCCTGCAAGAGATGCAAATCGACCGGCACTCTCCTGTAAGAGAGCAACAAGACGCTCAGGATCCCAAATAATCATTTTCGTATCAGCCCCTATAATCACAACATCCTTAGTTATACCTGCATGCTCAAGAAACTCTCTTGACAGCGCGATCCTTCCCTGACGGTCAAGCTCGACCGTTTCAAGGCTTTCGTACATCAATGTCTTCAACAAACGCTCTTCAGGATTAAAATCCGAAAGCCCGGAGATCGACGACCTCATTCCGGCCCAGATAAACGGCTCATAAAGTTCAATGGAACGATCGGGTGCCTTCAAAATATAAAGCCCTTCAACAAAGGCCGAAACCTCACCTCCCGCACCCGCAGAAGCCACGGCCTCAAACTTCCGGCGAAACCTTGCAGGAATCATCAGACGCCCTTTTCCATCGACGGCATGTCTCTCTTTTCCTATAAAGCCCGCCATTATGGCAATCCCGTTAGTTCCCGTTATACCTTATTTGGAAACACATAGAAGTTTTTCCCACCGTCAAAGAAAAAGAAAGCGCTAAAAAACACAAAAAGCAACCAAAGACCCCCATTTTTTACCACTTTCCACCACTATAAAATGTATAAAAAAGGATGCACTAAAAAAATATTAGTCTATTTTAATACTTCAACTGGAAAAAATTTTTGGAAGAGCCCGATACCCCAATGAAAACAGGAATAAACGAGATTGTGGTAGATGGATACAACCTGATCCACAAACTTCATACATCCCTGAGTTCAACAACGCTTGAAGTTTTGCGTCTGAAAACAGAAGAACAACTCCTCTGTTTTCAGAAAGAGAGCGGTTGCTTGATCACCATCGTCTATGATGGAAAAGGAAGTGCCAGAGAGAGCGCTTCAGGAGCGCCGTTGCACATCGTTTTTACTCCTGCATCAAAAAGTGCTGACCTCTGGATTATTGATTACGTAAAGTCGTTGAACACAAGAGTAAAAATGGTTACTATTGTAAGTTCAGATGATGAGATTCGACGGTACGTAACCGCATTCGGGGCAAAATGCGTAAAATCTGAAACATTTGCGCGTCAACTCAAAGTGAGTGCCGCAGCACTATCCACGCGGAACAATAACAAGCTCAACGAAGGGCCTCTGAGCGACCGGGAAGTTGCCCACTGGATGAGGCTCTTCTGCAAAAAAAAATCATAGCGGCAACACGGCTCATTTTTTATATACTCTTGTTCGGCAACAACGCATCACCCTTAACTACCGTCATTATGATGTCAGACAGCACCGTCAACAATAAAGCACATTGGCAGGAACTTGACGAATGGAGAAAAAAAATTGATACCCTTGACCAGCAATTATCCTCCCTGCTTTGTGAAAGGCTCCATTGCGCCCAAAATATCAGTTCACTGAAATCAAGAATTGGAGAGCAGGTACTTCAGCCTGAACGGGAAAAAGAGGTACTGAACAACGTCCTGAGCCATGCCGACTCACCACTGAAAGCCCATGCGCTGGAAAAAATCTATCACAGCATCATCGAAGAGACCAGGCTGTTTCAGCATGAGTGGAAAAACAGTCAACCGGAAATCCAGGCCCGCTAAAAAGGCACTCTGATATAATGGCATCAAAAAAAACATTCCTGCGTCATCCACTTATAGTCAGTTCGACCGTTCTACTGACGATATTGGCATGCTTTTTATTCCTGCCAGGGCTCAATACAGCCACCAGTACAACCGGCCTGATTGTTCACCGCAATATGGGAATCAGAGCTATTGTGGATGAATTATACCGTAACGGCACCATCAACCGCAAATGGCCAGCACTCTTAACCGTCAGCATTATTCCAAAACTTCACCATATCAAACCAGGAAGGTACACCATTGAGCCAGGCATGTCGAATTTCATGCTTATGTACTACCTCCATGCGCATCGACAGGATGAAGTTCGCATCACTCTCCCCGAAGGGCTTGAGCTCGGCGAAGTTGCCCACATCCTTGCAAAAAACCTTGACTTTGACTCTACAGCGTTCATGTCTGCGGCATCCAGTCCCACCCTGCTTATGAGACGCGGCATTATGGCAAAAAATGCAGAAGGCTATCTGCTTCCCGGAACCTACGACTTTGCCTGGGCAAGCACACCAGAAGAAGCGACAGGATTCCTGATAGGACGATTCCGCCATTTCTATACCGACAGCCTGAAGAGCCTCGCCGCCAAAAGGGGATTGAACGAGACCGGAGTACTGACCCTCGCCTCCATCGTTGAAAGCGAAACCTGGATGGACAGCGAAAAAAATCTTGTTGCAAGCGTCTATCTCAACCGACTGAAAAAGAAAATGCGACTACAAGCAGACCCAACAGTACAATATGCCCTTGGAGGAGAGGCCCGACGACTCTATTTCAAAGACCTTACTGCCGACTCACCCTACAACACCTATCGCCATGCCGGACTTCCACCAGGCCCTATCTGCAATCCCGGCGCAGCATCAATTCTCGCGGTACTGAACCCAACAGAAAGCAACTTTCTCTACTTTGTTGCAACCGGAAAAGGGGGACATTACTTCGCAGAATCGCTTGCAGAACATAATGCAAACATCAGAAAGTATAAAAGTGCACGGCATGAAGCGAAGTGAGTAATCGGCAGCGCATCCCTCCCGGTTGAGGAGATTGATTATATTGACTATACTAAGGCATGCACGACGATCATTTTTTCAACAAATCATCAGAACAATGCAGAAAAAGAGTTTATCCGACATATCAATTCAAGGCAAGCGGGTATTGATGCGCGTTGATTTCAACGTTCCTCTCGACAGCAGCAAAAAAATTACCGACGACAAAAGAATTGTAGAGTCACTCCCCTCCATTAAAAAAGTCCTGGAGAGTGGGGGACGCCTTATTTTGATGTCCCACCTGGGAAGACCAAAAGGGAAGGTAAATGCGGACTACTCGCTTGCCCCCGCAGCATTGCGACTTGCTGAACTGCTCGAATGCACAGTGACCATGGCCAAAGATTGCGTTGGTACCGAGGTGATGAAGCAGGTGCTTGCGCTGCAGGACGGAGAGGTGATACTGCTTGAAAATCTGAGATTTCACCCCGAAGAAGAGGCCAATGACCCCGATTTTTCACGGGAACTTGCTTCACTTGGCGAGGTCTACGTCAATGACGCATTCGGTACAGCACACCGCGCCCACGCCTCAACAGAGGGGATTACGCACTACGTCCAAACTGCCGTTGCCGGTTTTCTCATAGAGCGGGAGCTCCTCTATCTTGGAAAAGCGCTGCAGGAACCAGAGCGCCCGTTTGTAGCAATTCTTGGCGGCTCAAAAATATCAGGCAAAATAGATGTTCTCGAAAACCTCTTTAAAAAGGTCGACACCGTCCTGATCGGCGGCGCCATGGTCTTCACCTTCTTCAAGGCCCAGGGTTACGAAATCGGCAACTCTCTGGTCGAAGAGAGCAAGATTGAGCTGGCGCTGAAAATTCTCGAAGAGGCAAAAGCCAAAGGCATCAAACTGCTTCTCCCGACAGACGTCATTCTTACTGCTGAAATTTCAGCAACTGCCGACTGCCACCCAGAGATGATCACCTCCATACCAGAAGGGATGATCGGCGTCGATATCGGCCCCCTTACGACAGAAGCCTACCGGAACGAAATCCTCTCCGCACGCACCGTGCTCTGGAACGGCCCGATGGGCATCTTTGAAATCGACAATTTTGCTGCCGGTACACTGGGCGTCGCACATGCGATGGCCGAAGCAACTGCAAAAGGGGCTACAACCATTATCGGTGGTGGCGACTCTGCGGCAGCAGTAGCCAAAGCGGGTCTGGCACAGGAGATGACCCATATCTCAACCGGAGGCGGCGCAAGCCTTGAATTCCTTGAAGGCAAGGAGCTCCCGGGTATTGCCGCCCTGAACGATTGACGGGTTCCATACAACCAGCGTATTGACGGAATTTACCACCCTGACGCCCATTCCCGCTGCCAAACTGGCAGTGGGATGAGCAGAACACTATCTCTTGATGAACTACTCCAACCAGCCATACAGCCCCGGCGGCTTTCAGTTTATGCCCCCGGCCATCAAAACCATTATTATTGCCAATGTTGCAGTTTTTTTCCTGCAATTCTTCACTCCATTCGGAGGAATTCTTCAAGAACTCGGAGCACTCTGGCCTGTCGGCTCTGAAAACTTCCGGCTCTGGCAACCGGTAACCTACATGTTTCTGCACGGCAGCGGCTCCCATCTCTTCTTCAATATGTTTGCCCTCTGGATGTTCGGAGCTGAAATAGAGAATTACTGGGGAACCCGGGAGTTTAACATCTACTATTTCACCTGCGGTATCGGCGCTGCAATCATCAACCTTCTGGCCACCATCGGCGATCCCTATCCAACGGTAGGCGCTTCCGGAGCCATCTACGGCATCCTGCTTGCCTTCGGCATGATGTTCCCCAACCGCTACATCCTTCTCTACTTCCTCTTACCCGTCAAGGCAAAGTATTTCGTTGCTGGCTACGCGTTTATTGAGTTTATCTCCGGCCTCAACAGCCAGGCAATGGGAAGCGGCAGCAACATCGCCCATTTCGCCCATCTTGGCGGCATGTTCATCGGCTTTCTCTTCATTATCATCAAACGGGCAGAGTGGTCGTTTTCAAGGTTTTTCAGTAAATTCCGTCCATCCGGAAAAAAGAGAAGCGGCCCGCGACTTCATACTCAAAACAGCGTGGCACCGCCGGTTTCCGAAGCTGAAATCAACGCCATACTCGACAAAATTTCCGAGCGCGGCTATGGATCATTGACCGCAGAGGAGCGCCGCAAACTGCTCAAGGCTGGCGGAAAATAATGCAGGAACTGGAACAATACCCAAGCGGGGGAGTGATGATGAAAAAAACATTGGACGAAGCCAAACGCAAGGCGGAATCCGTCATCAACAACCCCCGGAAAAGAAGAAAACTGCTCGATACCGCAACAAGGATTACTGCGTCAGGAAAATACGCTCTTCAACATTCCGGCATCACAGAGAAAATAAGCCCGCTCATACGCATGGTACGCCGCACGGCCAGCAGGGAGTACCTCGATACTCCCTGGCAGACCGTTCTGCTCATTACTGCCGCCCTCATCTATTTTGTCTCTCCCTTCGATGCCATTTCCGACTTCCTCCCGCTCATCGGCTTTGTTGACGATGCCGCTGTCATTTCGGTGATTTTTGCCTCCATCAGTAAAGATGTTGAAAAATTCATCGCCTGGGAAGCAACTCAATCAGCATCCGATACTAAAAGCATCAGCTCTCATGAGCCTGAGTGACCTTCTCTGCGTCATCCCACTCAAAACAGGCAACACTCTCGATATGGCTGGTATGAGGGAACATGTCTACCGGCTGCACCGACAGGAGTTTGTAACCCTGAACGCATATCTCCTTGCCATCACGGGCCAGGCTTGCCGGATTGCAACTGACATAGATAATCCTCCTCGGCTTGAGCCGAAGCATGGTAGAGAGCGCTTTGGGGTGCATACCCGCCCGTGGCGGATCGGTAATAATCACCCCCGGAGCATCATAGCTTGAGAGCAAATCGAGCATGGCATGAAAATCCTTGAGATCAACCTGGAAAAATGCCGCATTGTCAATCCCATTCAGCGCCGCGTTGGAACGAGCATCGCTGATGGAGCTCTCAACCACCTCAAGCCCCACAACCTGGCGGCAATACTTTGCCATGTAGAGGGTTATCGTTCCCGTACCGCAATAGAGATCATAAACCGTATCCTCCGCCCTCAGCCCTGCAACCTCCAGAATGGTGTGGTAGAGCACCTCCGCCTGCGAAGAGTTCGTCTGAAAAAAAGAGTTTGCCGAAATCCTGAAATCGAGACCACCCAGCCGCTCAGTAATGTAGCCAACCCCGCTAAGCAGGAACTCCTTCTCGCCGGTAGCCACCGTATTCTTGCGCTCAGTCACATTGTTGACCACCGTCATCTTCTGGCCCGCCATTCCTGATTCAAGATGGATTCGGTAGCGCTCCATCAGCGCTTCGTCATACCACGAAGTCACAAGATTGACCATAACCTCCTCCCGGTTCTCGCTGAACCGCACCACAAGATTGCGCAAAAAACCGGTATGAGCCTTGGCTCCGTAAGGTTCAAGAGCATTGTCGAGTGCAAATTGGCGGGTGAGGGCAAGCACCCTGTTCATCGACTCCTTGGCCAGATAGCAGTAGTCGATATCAATCACCTTCTCAAAATTACCGGGAGTATGAAAACCGAGCGCAAACCCCTTTGGACGCACAAGCTCTTCAAGCGAAAGCTCCTCCGGCAACAGGTAGCGCATATTTGAGCAGGAGAATTCAATCTTGTTCCGGTAATGAACGGGATTCTGAGAGGCAAGAGCCGCCATGACCGGAGGAGCCACAAAAT